>DASPUE010000115.1:0-6550 GCA_035623055.1 Gemmatimonadales bacterium | reverse complement strand
CCGCGGCCTGGGCCTCGTTCTCCTCGTCGTAGCTTGAATAGAGGTAGGGCGTCTTCGAGGGAAACTCCTCCGCGCAGGTGTCCACGGTCTTGTAGCCGGGGCGCACCCCGAGCTCGTGGCGAAGCTCACGGACCTCCGCCTCCTTCATGCCCCGGAGGTCCGCGAGCTGCCGATCGGAGAATCCCATCTGCTTCATCCGCCGCACCACGCTGGCCTCGCCGTAGATCTCGGCGCGTCCCGCCGAGGCCCACTCCCGCTCCGCCTCGACCAGCTCGAGCATCTGATCCACGAACCAGGGATCGATGCCGGTGCGCTCCGCGATCTCTTCCACCGCGACCCCGGCCATCAGGGCGCGCTTCACCTGGAAGATCCGCTCGGCCGTGGGCGTGCGGATCGCCGCCTTGATCGCTTCCAGTGAGGTATCGGTCAGCCGGTCGTCGGCGGGAGTGCGACCCACTTCCCATCCGGAGCGGTCGGCCTCGAGCGCCCGGAAGCCCTTCTGAAACGCTTCCTTGAAGGTCCGGCCGATCGCCATCGACTCGCCCACCGCCTTCATCTGAGTGCCGAGCTTGGGATCGGCGGTCGGAAACTTCTCGAAGGCGAAGCGGGGTACTTTGACCACGACGTAGTCGAGCACCGGCTCGAAGGAGGCCGGGGTGGTCTTGGTGATGTCGTTCGGCAGCTCGTCCAGGGTATAGCCGACTGCCACCTTGGCCCCGATCCGCGCGATCGGAAACCCAGTGGCCTTGGAAGCGAGCGCGGACGAGCGCGACACTCGGGGATTCATCTCGATGACCAGCTGCTCACCGGTCGTGGGACTGACCGCGAACTGGATGTTGCAACCGCCGGCGGCGACCCCCACTTCCCGGATGATCCGGATGGCGGCGTCGCGCATCACCTGGTACTCGCGGTCCGTCAGGGTCATGGCGGGAGCGATGGTGATCGAGTCCCCGGTGTGCACGCCCATGGCATCCAGGTTCTCGATCGAGCAGACGATCACCACGTTGTCCTTGCCGTCCCGCATCACCTCCAGCTCGAACTCCTTCCACCCGACGATGCTCTTTTCGACGAGCACCGACCCGACCGGGGAGAGCTCCAGCCCCCGGGTGACGATTTCGATGAACTCTTCCTTGTTATAGGCGATTCCGCCGCCGGTCCCCCCGAGCGTGAAGGAGGGCCGAATGATCGCCGGATAGCCGGTGTCGGCCACGGCGACGAATGCCTCGTCCATCGAGCGGATCACCCGGCCGCGGGGCGTCGCAAGGCCGATCCGCTGCATCGCCTTGGCAAACTCCTCCCGGTCTTCGGCCACCCGGATCGCGCGCTCGTTCGCCCCGATCAACTCCACGCCGTACTTCGCGAGGGTGCCGTCCTTGGTGAGCGCCATCGCGACGTTGAGCGCCGTCTGGCCGCCCATCGTGGGGAGCAGCGCATCCGGGCGTTCCCGCTCGATCACCCGGGTGACCCACTCGGGCGTCACCGGCTCCACATAGGTGCGGTCGGCCATCTCCGGGTCCGTCATGATGGTCGCCGGATTGGAGTTCACCAGGATGACCCGGTAGCCCTCCTCCTTCAGTGCCCGCACCGCCTGTGTGCCGGAGTAGTCGAACTCGGCCCCCTGCCCGATTACGATCGGGCCGGAGCCGAGCAGGAGAATGGAGCGCAGGTCAGTCCGCTTGGGCATCGACAACGTCCTGAAGGGTTTGGTCGAGGGTGAAGCGCGGCGCCCAGCCAGTGCGGGCCCGCAGCCGCGAGGCATCGCCCACGAGGTGCGGCAGATCGCCGGTACGAATCAATTCGCGATCCACCTCGGGCGTGGCGGATACACCGATCAGCGCGGCCAGACGATCGAACACCTGCCGCAGGGCGACCCCCTCTCCCGAGGCAATGTTATAACTCACGCCCGGCTCACCCCGCGACAGCAGGGCGACATAGGCCGAGACCACGTCGCGCACGTCGAGAAAGTCCCGCACCGGCTCCAAGTTGCCGGTCTTGACGAACCCCGCTCCAAGCCGGCGGGCCGCCTTGAGACGCCGTGCAAGCGCCGGGACTACGTAGCGATCGGTCTGTCCCGGGCCGGTGTGCGGAAAGGCCCTCGCGATGACCACCCGGAGCCCCACCCGGCGCGCGACCTCCAGGGCGGCGACTTCCGCCCCCAGCTTGCTCGCCGCATAGGGCGACACCGGGGCCGGCTCATCGGTCTCGCGACGCGGGCGCGGGGACGCCACCGCCCCATAGACCTCGGCGGAGGAGACGAGCAACAGTACGGGATCGCCGGCATCCACCCGACGGCGCGCGCCCAGCGCGTCCGCGAGCCGGGCAGTGCCGGCCGCGTTGATCTCCCAGGCCAGGCCCGGGTCCCGCCGGGCCTCGGCACCCGAGGCGATCGCCGCGAGGTGGACCACGGCGTCCGGTACCTCGTCGACGGCCGCGCGTACCGAGTCGGTGTCTCTGAGATCCAGTGGCAGCCAGCGGACGTGGCGGCGCTCCGCCTCGGAGAGGAAGGCTGGAGGCGCCTCGCCCGGAAGCCTGGTGCCGAGCACCTCGTGCCCCTCCGCCACCAGCGCTGGCAGCAGCCAGCGACCGACGAAGCCGCCGGCGCCGGTGACCAGAACCTTCATCGAGGCCGCCTCAGGGCCGCGAGGTCCGCGTCGACCATCATCGTGACGAGTCCCCGGAAATCGACGGTCGGTTTCCAGCCCAGCTCCCGGGCCGCCTTGGACGGGTCCGCCTGCAGGATGTCCACCTCCGCGGGCCGGATGAAGCGCGGATCGGACTTGACGTACCGCTGCCACTCCAGGCCGACGTGGGCGAAGGCGATCTCGACCAGCTCGCGTACCGTGTGGGTCGCACCGCTTCCGATCACGTAGTCGACCGGCTCGGCCTGCTGCAGCATGCGCCACATGGCATCGACATAGTCCCCGGCGAAGCCCCAGTCGCGCCGCGCGTCGAGGTTGCCCAGCAGCAGCTCGTTGGCCAGTCCCAGCTTGATGCGGGCAACACCGTCACTCACCTTCCGAGTGACGAACTCGATGCCCCGCCTGGGCGATTCGTGGTTGAAGAGAATGCCGCTGACCGCGTACATCCCGTACGACTCGCGGTAGTTAACCGTGATCCAGTGGCCATACACTTTGGCCACGCCGTAAGGGGACCGCGGATAGAACGGGGTGCTCTCCCGCTGCGGCGTTTCCACCGCCCGGCCGAACATCTCCGAGCTCGAGGCCTGGTAGAACCGGGCCTTGGGCCAGGCGAGACGGATGGCCTCCAGAATCCTGGTGACACCAAGCGCGGTGAACTCTCCGGTCAGGACCGGCTGGGACCACGACGTGGGCACGTAGGACTGGGCGGCGAGGTTGTAAACCTCATCCGGCTCGGTCTCCCGAATGACCATCGTGAGCGAATGCTGATCGAGCAGGTCGGCGGGAAGGATCTGCAGCCGCCCCAGCAGGTGCTCGATACGCTCGTAGCTGTGATGGCTGGTGCGGCGGACCATGCCGACCACCTCATAGCCTTTGGCCAGGAGGAACTCGGCCAGATAGGAGCCATCCTGGCCGGTGATGCCGGTGATCAATGCCCGCGGCATGGGGCGGAGTGCCTCCGGAGTTGTGCCAACCGATTCTGGCGATTATAGTTGTGGGCTGTTTCGGCTGTCCTCGATTCCAGTCCGCCGGAAGGAAGCCTGGTATGGCGCGGGTGTGCATCGTTTGCAACAAGGGGCCGATGACTGGCAATAACGTCAGTCACGCCAACAACCGAAAGAAGCGCCGCTGGTACCCCAATCTCCAGACCGTCCGGGTGCTGGTCGAGGGGGCACCGCGCCGAGTGGCCGTGTGCACCCGGTGCATCAAGTCCAATCGGATCAAGAAGGCCACCTAACTGCTTCGATCGGTAGCCAGAAAAAAGGGGACCAACCGGTCCCCTTTCGTCGTTTCTGGAAGCCCCGGTGGTTGCCGTCACTCGGGCAACAGCTCGATTCGCGCCATCTCGGCGCCGTCGCCGGGCCGGTGGCCGAGCTTCAAAATGCGGGTGTATCCGCCGGGGCGGGATGCGAACCGGGGACCGATCTCGCTGAAGAGGCGGGAGAGCGCCTCGCGCTCCCGGATCTTCTGGGCCACCTGGCGCCGCGCATGCAGATCCCCGCGACGAGCCAGGGTAATCAGCTTTTCGGCGTAGGGGCGCAGCTCCTTGGCCTTGGCCACGGTAGTCTCGATGCCGCCATGCAGCATGAGGCTCGTGGCCAGATTCCGCAGCAGAGAGCGCCGGTGCTCCGAGGTCCGGGAAAGCTGGCGGCCTTTGGCCTGATGTCGCATCAGCCCTCCTCGCCCGCGTCCACGGCGGCGATCCGGGCGCTCGGCGGGGTGCCGGCCTGGACCACCCGGAGGTCCCCTTCGGCGTCCTCGAATCGCATGCCGAAGTTCAGATCCTGGGCCCGCAGCAGGTCGGCGATCTCCTTGAGGGCCTTCTCGCCGACGTTCTTCACCTTGAGCAGCTCGTCTTCGGTGTAGTGGACCAGGTCCCGCAGGGTGCGGATGTTGGAATTCTTGAGCGAGTTGAGGGACCGCACCGAGAGTCCGAAGTCATCGATCAGCCGCTCCAGCTTTTCGCGCAGCTGGCCGGACCCCTGCCCCATGACCGGGGCCTCGGGCCGGCCCATCGGAACCTTGCCGAACTCCACGAAGTACCGGAAGTGCTCCTGGGCGAGCGCCGCGGCATAGGCGATCGCGTCCTCAGGCGTGATGGTTCCGTTGGTCTCGACGCTGACGGTCAGCCGATCGTAGTCAGTACGCTGGCCGACGCGGGTTTCCGCCACCGCGAAGTTGGCCCGGCGGACCGGATTGTAGATCGCGTCGATGGTGATGAGATCGACGGGCATCGAGCGATCCTTGGGGTGCAGCTCGGATTCCACGTAGCCGCGGCCCTTGTTCACGTAGAGCTCGCCGTTCACCTCGCGGTCGTCCTGGACGGTGAAGAGGAGATGGTCCGGATTCACGATCCGCACCGACCCCGTGGGCACGATGTCCCGGGCATAGACCGGTCCGGCGCCGTCCTTCTTGATCTTGAGGGTGGCTTCGTCCACGTCGTCGGCCAGGACGATCGTCAGCCCCTTCAGCCGCTGGATGATCTGGTGTACGTCCTCGTGCACGCCGGGGATGGTCTGGTGCTCGTGCACCACGCCGTCGAGCCGGAACGCCCAGACCGCGCTCCCCCGCAGAGAGGAGAGCAGCAGGCGCCGAAGCGAATTCCCCAGCGTGTATCCGAACCCCCGCTCGAGCGGCTGCAGCCGGAACTCGGCGAGGTTCGGGTTGTCCTCCCGCTTGGTCATCTCGACCAGGTGCGGGCGGACCAGTCCGGTCAGGTCAATGGTCATGGTCACTTCGAGTAGAGCTCGACAATGAGCTGTTCCTGCGCGTTGAGCGGAATCGCGTCACGCGTCGGCCGTTGGGTCACCTTCCCCGACGCCTTTTCCGCGTCTACCTGGATCCAGGACACCGGCTGACCGCGGGTGGCGAACTCCTGCGCCGCCTTCACCGCGGTGAGCTCCCGGGTCGCGGGAGTCAGCCGAACCTCCTCACCCGGGCGGACCAGATACGAGGGGACGTCCACCTTGTGTCCCTTGACCTCGACGTGACCGTGCCGCACCAGCTGACGGGCCGCCTTGCGGCTCGCCGCGAATCCCATACGGAAGACGATGTTGTCCAGTCGAGACTCCAGGGCGATCAGCAAGTTGGTGCCCTTGACGCCCGACTCCCGGGAAATGCGATCGAAGGTGTTGCGGAACTGGCGCTCCGTGAGGCCATAGATCCGCTTCACCTTTTGCTTCTCCCGCAGCTGCTTGGCGTACTCGGAGGCCTTGCGGGCACGCCCGCCCCCCGACTGGCCGTGCTGCCCCGGAGCGTAGCCGCGGCGTTCCACGGCGCACTTCTCGGTGAGGCAGCGTGACCCCTTGAGGAAGAGCTTGGTGCCTTCCCGGCGGCACTGGCGGCAGCTCGGACCGGTGTAACGCATGGCTCAGACCCGCCGCTTCTTGGGAGGACGGCAGCCGTTGTGGGGAATCGGCGTCACGTCGCGAATGGAAACCACCTTGAGACCGACCGACGCGAGCGCCTGAATCGCGGACTCGCGACCACTGCCCGGCCCCTGGACCCGGACGTGCACCCGGCGGAGTCCGAGGTTCATCGCCTCACGGCCGCAATTCTCGGCAGCGACGGTGGCGGCGAAGGGCGTCGACTTCTTGGAACCCTTGAAGCCGGCCTTCCCGGCCGATCCCCACACCAGGGTGTTCCCCTTCATGTCGGTGATGGTGATCAGCAGGTTGTTGAACGTGGCCGAGATGTGAGCCACGCCTTCGCTCTCCACCACTTTCTTGCCACGCTTGGCGGCGGGAGCCTTGGCGGGTGCCGTCGTGGGCGCCGCGGCAGGCTGGGGCGTCGTCGGAGTCGTCATCTTACTTCTTGGTCACCTTCTTCTTGCCCGCGATGGCCCGGCGAGGACCCTTCTTGGTGCGGGCGTTGGTATGAGTACGCTGCCCACGCACCGGGAGCCCGCGGCG
>DASPUE010000114.1:0-4671 GCA_035623055.1 Gemmatimonadales bacterium | reverse complement strand
CAACTTCCTGAAGGCCGCGCGGAAGGACCTCGCCCTGGAGTACGACTCCCTGCACCGGCCGGAGGTCGCGGCGCGATTCCGGGCGGAGCTGGCCGATACCCTGTCCAGTGCGATGCCCAGTCACTGATTCTTTGATCGGGGGCGGCGGACGCCAGCGGGGTTACGGCTCCCCGGGTTCCACGGCACATTTCGGGCGCAAGGCTCATTCGCTCCGGAGAGTTGTCATGCGCATCCTGTTCCTTTCCCTGGTGCTTCCGGCCACCCTGGCCGCGCAGGGCTCCCCTACCGTTACCGAATGGACCGTTCCCTGGCGGGATACTCGCCCCCGGGACCCCGCGGTCGCTCCCGATGGCCGGGTCTGGTTCGTTGGGCAGGCCGGGAACTACGTCGCCGTGCTGGACCCATCGAGCGGCAGCTTCCGTCGCTACGAGATCGATCCCGGCACCCTGCCGCACAATCTGATCGTCGCGCCGGATGGCGGCGTCTGGTTCGCGGGCAACGGCAACGGGATGATCGGGCGGCTCGACCCTGCCACCGGCGCGATCCGCCGGTTCCCGATGCCAGAGAAGGACCTGACCGATCCCCATACCCAGGTGTTCGACAAGGCGGGGAACATCTGGTTCACCCTGCAGGCCTCGAACGCGGTGGGACACCTTGATACCAAGAGCGGCGCCATCCGGGTGGTGCGGATGCCATCGGCCGGCTCGCGCCCGTATGGCATCGCGCTCGATTCGCGGGGTCATCCCTGGTTCGTCGAGTTCGGCGCCAATCGGATCGGGACGATCGATCCCGCGACCTTCGCGCTCCGCGAGTACACGATTCCCGATCCCGGGGCCAGGCCTCGACGCATCGTCATCACGCCGAACGATCGCATCTTCGCCGGCGACTATTCCCGGGGTAAGCTGGTCTCGCTCGACCCGGCGACGGGCCGCTTCGAGGAGTGGCAGAATCCGGCGGGACCTAAATCGGCGCCGTACGCGATGACCGGTGACGATCGCGGCCGGGTATGGGAAGTCGAGACGGGTGTACAGCCCAATCGGCTGGTGAGTTTCGATCCGGCGACCAGGACCTTCGGCACGCCGGTCCCAGTCTCTCCGAGCGGAGGGATCGTGGTCCGCTACATGGTCTTCGATGCCAAGACCCGGAGTATCTGGTTCGGCACCGACGCGGGGACGATCGGGAGATTGGCGTTGGGGCAGGGAGGTGAAATGGCGCCGGGAGCCACGCCGTAGTAGAGAAAGCTATCGGCTATCGGCTATCAGCTAAGCCGATAGCCGATAGCCGATAGCTGATAGCCCCTAGAGCATCTCTCCTACCGCCGGCAACTCCCTGCGCCTGATCACCACGATGATCGCGGCCACCACCAGCACGATGATCGCCAGCGTGAACAGCAGCCCATGGTCCCCCTGCACATCGATACCGAGACGGGTCAGGTGGCTCAGGATCGCGCCGCCCATCAGGCCCAGGGCCAGCACCGCGCCGAATACCGCGGTGCGGGGATACAGCAGGAGAAGGACCGCCACCAACTCCAGCACTCCGGTGGCGATGCGACCCCAGGGCTCCACTCCCAACGTGGTGAAGATGTACCGTGCTTCGGGCGCGCCCGTGAACTTGAAGAACAGGGTCTGTCCGAGAATCACCGCCGCCGTCAGCTGGCAAACCCAACTGACGAGGGTGGCGTTGCGTCCGAGCGGGGAGGTCATGCGGCTGGCTCCATCGGCGGCTGTCCAGGGTCTGGGAGAGCGGTCTCTGCAAGGAACGCCGTGGGCTGGGGAGCGGTTCTCTGGGGGGCCTGGCCGCGGGTTACGCGCGTCGAGGCGGGATGAACACGGGGTGACGGGTCGCGTTGACGGTGCCGGGGCCGGGCTATACTTTGACGTCAAAGTTTGATGTCAAACCAATTACGACGACCCCCGTCGTCTGAGGAGGAGTCCATGCGATCCCGAGTCCCGGCTTCCCTGCTCGTGCTGCTCGTGGCGGCGGCCTGCCACCATGCGGCGCCCGTGGCCACGCCCGCGCCCAGCACCGGACCCGACCTCGCCAGTCAGCGGCGAGCGGATTCACTCAGCGCCGCCGAGCGCGCCCGTGAAGACTCGATCGCTCGCGCCAATGCCGAGGCGGCTCGGCTCGCGGCGGAGGCGGAGCGGTTGCGCGGACTGAGCCTGGCCCTCCGGGACACCCTGCTTCAGATGATCCATTTCGACTACGACAAGGCGGACATCCGGCCGGGAGACCAGCAGATTCTGGCCCGCAAGCTCGCCCTGCTGCAGGCGAACCCCGCCCTGATGATTCGTATCGCCGGGCATTGTGACGAGCGTGGCTCCGAGGAGTACAACCTGGCGCTGGGGAACCGCCGGGCGATCGTCGCGCGCGAGTACCTGGTTACTCACGGAGTCTCCGGCGACCGGATCGCGACGGTGTCCTACGGGAAGGAGCGGCCGCTCATGACCGGGCACGATGATGCGTCCTGGGCCGCCAACCGGCGGGACGAGTTCGAGCCGACGCGGGGGGCGGAGCAGTTGTCTCCGCCATTGGCGAGCCGCTAGACGGCATCTCCGAGACCCCACAATCGACCGGCCTCAGCGCATGATGGTGTGCGCTGAGGCCGTAGGCGTGTGGGACTCCGCTCGCGGGGCTAGTCATCGGAGAAGAAGAACCGCGCCTCCACGTCCTCGACCTCCATCATCTCGACCAACCGCGCGATCTCCCGTTGCAGACCCTTGAGCTCCTGGCTCTTGAGCCGTTGCAGGCCGTGCAGCAGGCGGCCCTGCGCCGCTTCCGGCGCCTTGGCGGCCAGGCGGCTCCCCTCGGGAGTCAGGGTGATCTCGACGAAGCGTCGATCGCGGCGGGGGCGCCCTCGCCTCACAAGGCCCCGTGCCTCCAGCCGGCCGATGAGGATCGACAGGGTGCTGGGCTGCACTGCGAGGGCCTTGGCCAGATCCCCGGTGGACAGCGCCTCTCCCTTATACAAGGTCTTGAGCGCCCACAACTGCGGGCCGGTGAGCCCGTAGGTGCGATACACGTCTTGCGAGTACAGCTCGATGGCCCGCACGATCCGCCGCAGGTTGTTGACGATGTCCGCGGCGGGATCAGTTGGCGAAGCCGAGGGTGCCGGTGCGCGATTGCGGCCGGTGAAACGGGTTGCTGGCATATCGATTGGCGTGAAGGGGGCAGTCCCTCCCTGCCAGCAAAGTACATTTGACATCGACTCGGTTCAATCCTGACCCCCCACTACTGGAATCACACGTGCCGGATCGTTTCAGGTCGATGCTGCGCTCATGGCGCAACGAGTTGAGGCGACTGGCCGTCCGGGCGCGTCGTACCAGCTATGGACCGGTGAACGCCGCCTCCGGCGTCTGGGACGACGTGGTGGACTGGTTCAACGGCCTCGATCTCAGCGAGCAGAGTATCCTGCTCGGTTTCTCGGTGGTGATCGGACTCTTGGGCGCAGGCGGAGTCATCGTCTTCTACAAGCTGATCGACTTGTGCCACCAGCTGTTCTTCGCCTGGCCGGCTTCCGTCCTTCCCAGCGCGGGCCTGCTGGCCTATGGCCCGGTGGTGACCGGAGTCGGCGCCCTGGTGGCGTGGTGGGTCATGTCGCGTTTCGCACGCGGCATTGATGGACTCAACGTGCCGGACCTCCAGCTCGCCGTGGTACGCCGGCAGGGGGAGGTTCCCACCGGCCCCGCGCTGGTCCGCACCGCGGCGAGCGCGATCACCATCGGCAGCGGCGGTTCCGCGGGGAGCGAGGGTCCGGTCGTGGTCTTCGGCGCCGCGCTCGCCTCCCGGCTGAGCCGGTTGTTCCGCTTTTCCGGCCAGCGCACCGGGGTCCTGGTGGGTGCTGGCGCCGCCGCGGGGATCGCCGCGGCCTTCAACGCCCCGCTGGCCGGCGCCTTCTTCGCGCTCGAGGAAGTAGTCGGGTCCTTCAGCGTGACCTCGTTTGCTCCGATGGTCATCAGCAGCGTAGTTGCCGCGATGGTGTCACGCGCGGTCTTCGGCAACCATCCGGTCTTCCCTGTGGCGTTGGAGCGTGGCTACACGCTCACCCGAGAGGTGGTGCTCTTCTATCCCCTGCTGGGGCTGGTGGCGGGACTCACATCGGTGGCGTTCGTGCGCTGTTACTTCGGCGCCGACACCTGGGCGCGCCGGCTCAAGATTGGTCGCGGCTGGCTGGCGCTCGGCGGCGGGGCGGTGGTCGGGTTCCTGGTGTACCTCTCCGACGGCCTGCTGGTGAGCACCGGGCATCTGGCGATCCCGCTGGATCAGTTCGCCCGTCTCGCCTGGTACCTGGCCGCGCTGCTCGCGGTCGGCAAGATCGTCGCGACCTCCATCACCCTGAACACCGGCGGGTCCGGCGGTCTCTTCACGCCCAGCCTCTATGTCGGTGCGGCGACCGGCAGTGCCTTCGGGCTACTGCTATTGGCCCTGTTTCCGGAGCTGCACCTGAGCGCCACGCCCTACGCGCTCGTGGGCATGGGCTCGGTCATCGCGGCGGCGACCAACGCGCCGATGACCGGCATCCTCATGGTCTTCGAGATGACCAATAACTCCGCGATCATGTTACCGCTGATGCTTTCGGTGGTGGTGAGCCACGCCGTGGCGCGCCGTCTGGAGCGCGACTCGCTGTACAGCGGTTGGCTGCGGCGCCGGGGGGAAAACCTGGAGCATGGC
>DASPUE010000113.1:0-2078 GCA_035623055.1 Gemmatimonadales bacterium | reverse complement strand
ACCACCACCAGGGAACGCTTGGTGCTGCCGAGCCGAGTGTTCTCGTACATCACCACGTCGCGGAGGGTGGTCTCGTTAGTGACCAGCTTGGACACGGCCTCCATCCGGGCGACCACCAGCGAGTGGGAGATTGTCGTGCGTCCCTCGCCCGCAGTAACGCGGGCCGCCCCGGCCAGCGTCCGGGCAATCGCCAGGATCACCAGGCCGAGGCCAAGCAGCAGGGCCAGCGCGATGAGCGCCGGGCGTGAAGGCCGGAAGGTCAGGGCGTCTCTCCGGAGGTCGGGCGCAGGACGGTCCGCCTAGAGTTCCTTGAAGTAGTGAATAGTCTCGGGTTCATAGCCGAGCCGCTGGTATACCTCCCGGGCTCGGCTGTTCTGCGCGAAGACGTTGAGCGTGATCCGCCGGTAGCCTCGTTCTTTCGCCCACCGTTCCGCGGCGTCCACCAGAGCGCGGCCGATGCCCTTGCCCTGGGCGCCGGGCTCCACCGCCAGCACTTCGATATGGGCGAGCCGCTCGTGGGTAAAGTAGTCGTCGCGGGTCGAAGTGAAGACGTAGCCCAGCGGGGCGCCGCTGTCCTCCTCAGCGAGGAGCAGGCTCTGTTCCGGCTCGGGTTCGTGCAGGGCGTCGAGCAGGATGATGTGGTCGGCGGCCGCGATTTCGCCCGGAGTGCGCCAGCGCGGGACCGGAAAGGCCCCGAGCTGGTCGGTCAGCTGGAGAATGAACGCCTCGTCCGCGGGGGCGGCGGCCCGAATCTTCACGCGATGCCCTTCCGCACGGCGTCGACCATCCGGTCGGCGAAGCGATCGACCTCGTCGAGGGTGGTGTAGATGTTCGGGGTGATGCGCAGTCCGTTGAATTCCGGGTGCCCGATCGGCGTGACCACGATCCGGTGCTTGTCGAACATCCATCCGGCCAGGGCCCCGGGCTCGATCCCGTCCACATGGACCAGGCCGATCCCGCAGGCATAGGGGCTATCGAGCGGGGTAAGGATCTGGAAGCGATCGCTTTCCTTCTGGAGCCGTCTGGCCCAGCGGTCCCGGAGATACCGGAGCCTCGCCGCCTTTCGCTCCCCGCCGATCGCGTTGTGGAACGCGAGGGCCACGCTGACGGCATTGTGGTTGGCGGCCGGGTGGGTGCCGATCTCCTCGTATTTGCGGACGTTGTCGTCCATCTCCGCCGGCGCGGCCATCAACGGCCACAGGCGCTTCTGCTTCGACTTTCGCACATACAGGAATCCGGTTCCGATGGGCGCCAGCAGCCACTTGTGGAGGCTGGTGCCGTAGTAGTCGCAGTCGAGCTGATCCCGAGTGAAGGGAAAGTGGGCGAACGCATGCGCACCGTCCACGAACACCTCGATGCCCCGCGGGCGGGCGAACTCCACCAGCTCCCGCACCGGCATGATCTGCCCGGAGAGGTTGGTGATATGAGTAACCTCGATCGCCCGGGTGCGCGGCGTGACCGCGGCCTTGAACTGGTCCACGATGTACTGCTGGGAAGGCGGGGGCAGCTTGAAGGAGATCTGCTTGAGGACGATCCCCTCGCGGCGGACCCGCTGCTGCCAGGTGGTGATCATCCGGGGGTAGTTCTGGTTGGTCAGGATGACCTCGTCCCCCGGTTTGAGGTCGAGGCCGAGGATCATCGTCTCGTTGGCTTCCGAGGCGTTGCGGGTGATCGCCATCTCCTCGGGGTCGCACCCGAAGGTGCGGGCCAGGTCCCGGCGTACGCTCTCGATCCGCGGCTCGAGCGTCTGCCACATGTGGATCACGGGCAGCTCGTTTGAGAATCGCAAGTCCCGGATCATCTGCTCCAGGACGTGGGTCGGAGTGGGGCTGCAGCCGCCGTTGTTGAGGTTGGTCATCGTGCGGTCGCAGTCGAACGCCCGCTGGATCTCGGCCCAGTAATCCTCGTCGTCCGGGGCACCGGGTCCCTTCGGCGACACGGCACCCACCCATCCCCGATCGGTGGGGGTGAGATTCCATGCGCGGCGCAGCGCGTCAGGACGAAAGGATGGTAGGACGGCCAAGGAGGCCATGGAGGTCAGGAACGCCCGGCGATCGGACATGTAAGACCCTGCCTGG
>DASPUE010000112.1:0-2299 GCA_035623055.1 Gemmatimonadales bacterium | reverse complement strand
TTCGGTGCGGCTGCGGGCGGATGGCGCTGATAGCCGCCGCGATCACCAGGACCACGAGCGCGATAATCAGCAGCCATTCGAACAGTGGAACCCCCGTGGGAGGCGCCGGGGTGGGCGCCGAGGGCCGGCGGACCGCGGTGGACCACTCGCGCTCCGTCTTGGGGGAGCTCCACCGGCGGCCCACTGGACGGGTCGGTGCCTCCGCCTCGATGCCGGGGGCTTCAGGTGGTCGCGCGGCTCCCGTGGGGTCCATCTCGGGATAAATCAGGACCAGCTCGGAGCTCCGCCTGGAGCGATCCCGCGGCGTGCTCTCCCGGGTCTGGGCCTCCGCATAGGCGGGATGTGCCGTGACCGGCAACCACTGGCCGCTCACGGTATGGTAGACGTGCCATTCCTGAGTGACCCCGCCGCGGCGAATGGCGCCGGCGAGCTCCTCCCTCGAGAACAGGTATTCCACGCCCCCGGGGCTTCTGGTTCGGATCCGAGTCATAGGCGTCTGCGGTCGGAATGGAGTAGCTAGCGCCGAAACGGCAACTCCCATACCGATGGCGTAAGCCCTTTCATCTCAACAAGTAGCGGTCCTTGGGAAGGCCAGAATGCTGTGGGCTCCGGTCCCACATGTCGCACCACCCTGACAGGACGGTTCGAGCCCCCTGCCTCACGCGGGCTAAGCCGACCGGATGGTTGCGCGGCGGGGGTGGGGCCGTACCTTCGGGCCATGGACGCACCCCCAGATCCCACCTCGGTCGCCTTGGACGCCGTACTCTCACGCTTTGCCGAGCGGGTGAGGTACATCGGGGTCCGACATGGGCTCCAGGGGAGCGATGTCGAGGATCTGGTACAGGAGGTCCGGCTCCGCCTATGGAAAGCCTTGGAGAGCGGTGAGAAGATCCTGAGCGCGCCGGCGTCCTACATTCACCGCACCGCCGTGTCGGCGGCCGTCGATTCGCTGCGACGCCGGCGGGCTCGGCGGGAAACGCCGGTCCGGCTGTCCCGGCCCAGTGGCCTTGCCATGATGGGGGAGACACCCTCCGCGGACCGGATGGTGGAACAGTTGGAGTTGCAGGAATCGATCGGTCGTGCGGTCGACCAGCTTATTCCCGCGCGCCGGTCGGTGGTGCGGATGTTTCTCGCGGGCTACGGCCGCGAGGAGATCGCGGACCTGCTGGGGTGGACCGAGCCCAAGACCCGCAACCTGTTGTACCGCGGGCTGTCCGACTTGCGGGAGCGGTTGACTGAGATGGGGATCGGCCCGGAGGCCATCGATGAGTGAGCGGCGATTGCGGCAGAGCTACGACATGATGCTGGCCCTGCGGGCCGAAGCGGCGGTAGGGAGGGAAGGGTGCCCCGAGGTCGAACGAGTCCTGGCGCTCATCGAGCGAAACGGGAGCGAGGAGGCACGGCTGGCACTCCTGGATCACGTGATGGCCTGCCCGCACTGTCACGCTGAGTTCGAGCTGCTGCGGGCCGCGCACCGGGCGTCCGGAGAGCACGGGTCCGCAGGTTCCCCGTCCGCAGATTTCCCAGATTGACACAGATTGAGATGGAGGTGCCAGCGCAGTCGCGGACCTGCACGAGATGAATCTGCGCAATCTGTGTAATCTGCGGACCCGCAATCTGCGCACTACGCTGCCCCTTGGCCGGCGCTCCAGGCCGTGACCGGGTCGATCACCGTGGCGATCATCTCGATCCGGGTGGTGTTGAATCCACCCTGCGCCGCGTGCCGCCGGATCAGCGCCTCGTTCTGCGCCTCGTAGATGCAGTACATCTTGTCCCCGGTCACGTAGCTGTGCATCCAGCGAATCCGCGGACCGATCGCGTCCAAGGCCTGGCAGGTCTTGAGTGACAGCTTCTTGAGCTCGGCCGGCGAGAGTCGGCCGGCACCGGGTAGCTCCCGCTCCACCACGAACTGCGGCATCCCTTCCTCCCTGTGACGATTGCTCCTGGCCCCCTGAAGCTGTAACGCGCTAGAGGCAGGCTGATTCTCACGGCGCGCGAAGCCACCTCGGCACTCGTGATCTCCATCACGTTGTCAGATATGAAACGTCCGGATGCTGGCCGCACATCCGGACGTCCGAAGCCTGCTCCGCTCTGCTCCCGGTGCTATGGTCCCGTACGGTGCTCACCGGTGACCGCCTGAATGACGTTGTCGTACGCCTCGGCGCCGAACAGGCGGCGCATGAGCGCCTGAATCCAGCCGCGCAGGTTGTCGAGGATCTCGTAGAAGGTCGGAATCGCGATCAGGGTAAGCAGCGTCGAGGTGATCACCCCGCCGATCACCGAGACGCCGAGCGGCTGG
>DASPUE010000111.1:0-9551 GCA_035623055.1 Gemmatimonadales bacterium | reverse complement strand
GGATCTCGACCTCCGACTCACCGTGCGCTCGCCGCTGCTCGTGGCGCCGGTCGCGCTCACCCTCGCGGACCTGCCGGACCGCCAGCGACTCGCGATCGGGGCCGCGCTCCGCGGCGACGCGCTCTCCCGCCTGCTGGACGAGGGGGAACACGCTGCGGTCAGGCGGGGCGAGGAACTGCGGCCAGTGATCCGCCGGGCGTTGGCCCGACGAGTGAGAGAACTGACCCATGATGCCGCGGACCCCGCCCGGCGTGACGTGGTGGAGTTGCTCGCGATTCTCGAGGAGCTCGGACAGGCGGTTCCCTTCGAGGTGCAGACGGTGTTTTACCGGCTCTGGCAGCAGGGAGAAGCGGACGAGCCCGGGATGGTGGAGCTGGCACGGCGGATGGGGTTCGCGCCGCCGCGCCGGACGCTGGACGGGAGGGGTTAGCGCCGCCGCCGCCAGCCGCGGGCGGCTTCGATGAACTCCCGGAACAGGTGCCGGGTGTGAGGATCGGTCATCTCGAAGACCTCCGGATGCCATTGCACCCCGACCATGAAATGCTCCGAGCCCACTTCCACCGCCTCGATGAGACCATCCGGCGCAGTGGCCGCAGGGATGAGCTCGGAGGCGAGAGTCTTGATGCCCTGATGGTGCATGCTGTTGACGTGCAACCGCGGCCGTTCCATCACAGCCCGGAGGCGCGTCCCTTGTGCCACCGCCACCTCATGCGCCAGATGGGTCCGATCGTACCCGGCGGTCGGGAAGTAGTCGTGCTTGATCGCCGCCGGGACCTGGTCGGCGATGTCCTGGTAGAGGGTCCCGCCCAGCGCCACGTTGATCACCTGAATCCCGCGGCAGAGGCCGAGCAGAGGCTTCTGGTCCTCGATGGCCCAACGGGTGAGCTGCAGCTCCACCCGGTCCCGGGCCGGATCGACGGCCCCGAGCCTGGGGTGGCGGTCTTCCCCGAACGTGGCGGGGTCCATGTCGACCCCGCCAGGGATGAGGATCCCGTCCAAGCGGTCGTAGAGTGACCGCAGAGTCTCGCTGTCGTCATCGAGCAACGGAATCATCCAGGGCACGCCACCCACGATCGTTGCGGCCAGGATGTAGCGCTGGTTCATCACCCAGGACTCCGGCAAGGCGGCCGGAATCCCGTCGATGGCGTGCAGCGTCTGGGTCGTAACCCCGATGGAGGGGCGGTCGGTCATGTCGGTTCGGTTCAAGGCTCGCCGTGAGGCCTGCTCGATGTTCGAATGAAATGTAACCGGGGCTCCACCCAGGTGCCCTATGCAGGAAGCGGGCCCGCCTAAACCATCCCTTCGCTGGTATCCCGCACCAGGTGGTCGACCACCTGCTGCATGTCATTGGTGCGTTTCCAGGTAGCGATCTGCCGGTCGGCGCTGGTCCCTTCCTTCAGGATCCGGTAGGCATATTCGACTTCCTTCCGGGTCCCCAGCTCGTCCAGCACGTCGCCGAGGAACCAGTCGATCATCTCGGCGATGAGGTCGCGGGCGGGCAGCTCCTGGTTCTTGCCAAAATCGATCAGCTTGCCGTCCAGCCCGTAGCGGACCGCCCGCCACTTGTTCTCCTCGATCAGCGCGGCCGGGTAGACCCGGAAGGTGAGGTTGTCCCGCCTGAGCTTCCACAGCTTGTGGATGATGGCCTGGAAGATGGCGGCGATGCAGACCGCCTCGTCCACGCGGGTGCAGACATCGCAGACCCGGAACTCGAGCGTCGGGTAGCTCCAACTGGGCCGCACATCCCACCAGATCTTCGACGCGTTGGGAATGCAGTTGGTGCCCACCATGGTGTTCACCAGGTGTTCGAACTCGGACCAGGATTGCAGGGTTCGCGGGATCCCGGTTCTCGGGAAATCCCGGAAGACGATGCTCCGGTAGCTCTTGAGCCCGGTATTCCTGCCCATCCAGAAGGGCGAGCTGGTGGAGAGGGCGAGCACATGCGGCATCATGTAGCGAGAGACGTTCATGGCGTCGATGAGGAACTCTCGGTCTTCGATACCGATGTGCACGTGAGTGCCGAAGATCAGAAGTCGCTGCGCCAGATCCTGCAGGTCTTCTTTCACGCCGATATAGCGCTCGAGCGGGGTGATCTTCTGCTCCATCCAGGACGAGATCGGGTGACTGCCGGCCGCGATCACCTGCAGGCCCTGCTTGGCCGCCAGCTCCATCACCAGCTTGCGAAGCCGGACCAGCTCGCTCCGGACCTCCGAGGGGTGGCGGCAGACCTTGGTGCCCACCTCTACCATGGACTGATGCAGCTCGGGCTTGATCTCACCCATCACCAGAGAGTCCTCTTTCAGGATCTCGGTGATGTAGGAGCGCAGCTCGCGGGTTTTCGGGTCGACGATCTGGTACTCCTCCTCGACGCCGATCGTCAGGGACGGTGGTTTCATGAAGTCTCCCTTGGAGCCACGATATAGCACGGCACGGTGCTCCCGCCGCCAGCCGTGACATTGAGCAGCGCCGCGGTCGAGAGGCGGGTGAGACAACCATCCATGGCGACCCCGTGCAGGACGAACGGGGCGGTATCGAGCATGCGGTCGGTCACCGCGAGTCGGCCATCCACCAGAGCGGGGAACGGTTCCGACGGAACGACGACCCGCTCCTGCACAATGTGCGGCGTCGCGAGCGCGACCGTGATGGCCGCATTCCACTCCTCCGCGCTCACCGTCCAGCCGAGCACCACGCCGGCGCCGCCGTAGTCATCATTGGGCTTGAGGACCAGGCGCTCGCGGTTCTCCGCGATGAAGGTCACCAGGTCCACTGCCTTCCCTCCGAAGGCCGTCTTCCGTTCCTCCACGACGCGGGTCCACGGCACATGGGCGTCGATCGCGGTCCGGGCTTCCCTCGAAAACAGCCCGGCGTTCCGTTCATCGGAGAGAACGGCGAGACTGGCCTTCTTGTGGAGCAGTTTGCAGCGGAAGGGATTCACCATGCAGACCGCCCGGTCCCGCACGGCCCGCACCATCGGGTGCTCCAGCCCCTCCCGCTCCACCAGTTCGTTGATCAGTACTCGCTTGTAGATGAGGTCGACGGGGCCGCCTCCGGCGAAGAGCTTCCCGCCGCGGTACTCCAGGGTGCGGGGGTCGGCGATGACCGTCTCCAGGCCGAGCGACTGGAAGTAGGCCTGGAAGATCTCGAACTCGATCCGGGTCGGCACGTCGTCCCAATCGACGATCGCGATGCGGGGTCCCTGCCAGCGGCCGGAGAATTCGCGCCACGCATCGAGCACTACCGTAGCAACTCCGGCGCGCGCGAGCACCGGTTGCACAACGAAGCGCCGCCGGAACTCCCGCATCACCGGGATCACCGCGAACGCCTCGACCAGCAGATCGTTGAAGCCCGCACCGGCCGGGGTCTCGGCGTTGTACTCGGTGAGCGCGAGGGTATCGGCGGCGTCCACCTGAAAGCAGTCCAGCCGGCCATGGGGACTGGGGCTCGCATACCCCGGGTCCGCCAGCACCAGCGCCTCCTCCCACTCCGCCAGCCGGAACTGGGAACGCAGACGGGGGTCCGCCATGGCAGCTTCCTGCGCCTGGCGGAAGGCCAGCATCAGCCCGCCTATCCGGCGCCCCAGCGCCCGAAAGCGTTCCGGCGAGACGAAGCGCGGCCGGAGCACGGTGCAGAGCGGCCGGTCACCGAACACCATCCGGCGACGGCGCAGCTGGTCCTCCAGCATCGCGTGGGAAGCCGCGGCGAGGTCGCTCCGCGCGAGCAGCTCGTGGTAGACCTGGATCGGGTCGGTCATCGGGTGGGCGCGTGGCTGAGCGCTACGCGGGCCGGCTCGCCTTGAACAGCTCGGCCCACCCCAGCTCCTTCACCTGCCGCTTGCGGCTTCGGGCCAGGCGGATGACCATGTCGGCCATGTGACTCACCACCCATTCGAAGTAGGTCGGCGTCAGAGAGTTGATGTCCATGTCCGGCGCGGGGTTCATGAAGTCGATCGCGTAGGGCACGCCGCCCCGGATCGCAAACTCGATCGAGTTCATGTCGTAGCCCAGCGCGCCGACGATAGTCCGGCAGTCGCGCACCACCCGGTTGTGGAGGGCGCGTGGGAGATAGTTCGGGTCGACCAGGTAGCGCCGCGCCTTCGGGTCGTATTGCATGACCAGGATCTCCTCCTGACCCAGGCACATGCAGCGTACGAACTGCTCGAACTGGATGAACTCCTGCACGATCATCGTGAGGAGGCCGGACTCATCGTAGTGGTGGATCAGCTCCTCCAGAGAGTGGCATACGTACACGTCCCGCCAGCCGCCGCCATGGGCATCCTTGAGGATGCAGGGCAGTCCGACGCGCTCGATCAGCCCCTCCCAGTCCACCAGCCGCATGTTCTTGAGACTCTCCCCCGGAATGATGCCCTTCACGTACTCCTTGTTGGGGAGAGCGAACGTCCTCGGACTCGAGACGCCGAGCCGGGTGACCAAAGCGGCCCCGAAGAATTTGTCGTCCGCGGTCCACATGAAGGGATTGTTGACCACCGCAGTGCCCGAGAGCACGCACTGCTTGAGATAGGAGCGGTAGAAGGGCACCTCGTGCGAGATGCGGTCAACGATCACGTCGTAGGGGCACGCCTCCTCCATCCCCACCTCGCCGATGGAGACCATTTCGGCGGTGACCCCCGCATCCCGCCGGTTCACCTCCTCGATGAACTTGGGCGGAAACGACCACTCCCGACCGACCATGAGGCCGACGCGTTTGGACATTGGGTCTCCGTGGAGGGCTGGGTATTGGCTATCAGCTATCGGCTGTCGGCTATCAGCTATCGGCTATCGGCACGATGTACGCTGCACGCTGCTCAATCATGCCCCCGCAGATAGATCCGCACCATCTGCTCCCAGTACGGCCAATCGTGCGCGGCGTGATCCCAGATTCTGAGTGCGTTCCCGATCCCCTTGCTCCACAAGAGCCCGGAGAATTCGCAGTTGTTGGGATACATCGGATCGTCCCGGCCGATGGCCAGGATGATGTCCTGCTGGCGGAAGGCCAGCAGCCGCGCGGGATCGTGCTCGTGGCGCATGAACTCGATCGGATTGACGGCGTACACGTTCTCGTCGCCGTAGCCACCGGTCATGCGCCTGATATCGTAGAGCCCGCTCATGCCGAGGATGCGGCCGACGCTCTCCGGGTACTTGAGTCCATAGGTGACCGCGTGGGTAGCGCCCAGGCTCGCCCCGGTCGCGATCACAAACGGATTGGGATTCTTGTGGGCAGTGAAGGGCAACACCTCGTCGTGCACGTAGCGGTAGTACTGGACGTGCATCCAGGCCCGGTGCGCCGGGGAGACCTGCTCGTTGCCCCAGTTCTCGTGGTGCGGCTGATCCAGGCAGAAGAGCTGGATCCAGCCCTCCTCCAGGTGGTCCCGCAGCACCAGGTGCATGCGGCGGTCCGGCCACTCCGAATGGGTGCCCATGCTGGTCGGGAATACCAGCACCCGCGCCCCGGCGTGGCCGATGACCTGCAACGTCATCTCGCGCCCCAGCAGGGGAGTCTGCCAGGAGATGTTCTCGTGGTGCACGATGGTGAAGGTTCGGGGACCGCCATGAGGGTCCGGAGTCGTCCCGGGCCTCGATTGCCTGCGCTAATCTACCGCGAATCGGCGTTTGCTCCATGGGCATCCCACCGCGCCCGCTCGCCTGTCGCAGGTCCCTCGGCTCACCTACTTTCCCCCCATGCCCACCCCCATCCGATTCGTGTTTGGCGTGCATCTGCACCAGCCGGTCGGCAATTTCGATTCGGTCTTCGAGCAGCACCTCAACGAGGTCTACCGGCCGTTCCTCCAGAAGGTGGATGAGCGCGGGTTCCTGCCGGTGGTCCTGCACCTCTCGGGTCCGCTGCTGGAATGGCTGGAGGGGCACGACCACCGCTACCTGGATCTGATCGGACGGCTGGCAGCGGACGGCAGGGTGGAACTGCTCGGTGCCGGAATGTACGAGCCGGTATTGGCGGCCCTCCCCCGGCGAGACCGGGTCGAGCAGATCGGATGGCTCAGGGAGGCGATTCAACGGCGCTTCGGCGTGCGTGCCGACGGTCTGTGGCTCACCGAACGGGTGTGGGAACCGGAGCTGGCAGCGGACCTGGTCGACGCCGGCGTGCGCTATGCCCTGGTGGACGATCGCCACTTCCTGGTCACCGGCTTTCGGCGTGAAGATTTGCACGTTCCCTACGTGACCGAAAGCGATGGTCGCCGCCTGACGTTGTTTTCCATCGACGAGCGCCTGCGCTACCTCATTCCCTTCCGCCCCCCGGCCGAGACCGCCGACTATCTCCGAGAGCTGGCTCGGCAGGGGAAGCCCCTCGCGGTCCTCGCGGATGACGGCGAGAAATTCGGGGGTTGGCCCGGGACCCGCGAATGGGTGTACGAGAAGGGCTGGCTGGACCAGTTCATGAGCACCATGGCCGCGCTGGTGGACGGCGGTGAGGTGCTGCTGACCACGCTCTCCGAGGCGCTGTCCGCGGTCACCCCCGGGGGACTGGCGTACCTGCCGACCGCATCCTACCGGGAGATGGAAGGGTGGGCCCTTCCCAACGAGGCCGCGCGGCGACTCGCTGCGCTCGAGGCGGACGTGGGTGAGTCGCGCCTCGGCGGGCCGGACGGAGCACTGATCCGCGGGGCGCATTGGCTCAATTTCATGGTCAAGTACGCCGAGGCCAATCGGATGCACAAGAAGATGGTGGCGCTCTCTGCACTGTGCCGCGCCGCCGGTGACCCGCCCGAGGCTCGGCGCGCCATCGGCCGGGCCCAGTGCAACGACGCGTACTGGCACGGCGTCTTCGGAGGGCTGTACCTGCCGCATCTTCGAGACGCGGTCTGGTACCAGCTGGCCCGCGCGGAGGCGCTGCTCCGTGCCGGCGAGAACATTGCCTGGGAGACCCGCGACATCGACGCCGATGGCCACGACGAGCTCTGGATTCACGACGCCACGTTCTCGGCGATCCTGAGTCCCGCCCGCGGCGGCGTGATCGAAGAGTTCACCGTCTTCGCCCACGGGATCAACTACGCCAACACCCTCACCCGGCGCCGGGAGGCCTATCACCGGGTGGCAGCGCCGGCCGGGCACGGCGCACACTCGGAAGCTGACGGAGCACCCAGCATTCACGCACTGGAAGCCCGGATGGGGCTCACCGAGCTGCCACCGATCGACGCCGAGCCCCGGGCCCTGATCCGGGAACGGATCCTGCCGGAGGACCTGGGTGAGGCGATGTACGCGCGCGGGGACTACGACACCGAGTGGTCGGTCTCTGCTGTACCCCTGGAGATGTCCGTGGAACAAATGGCTGACGGCTTGCAGGTGGGGTTTCGCTCGAGCAAGGCGGGAGTGCCGCTGTTCGAAAAGCGCTATCTCTTCCGCAGCGGAGGCAGCCTCGATGTGTCCTATCGGTGGAACGCCACGGCCCTGGGGCGGCACGCGATCTTCGCCCCGGAAATCAGTTACGCCGGGCCGATGGAGATTACCGCCTCACCCGGAACCCCGTTGTGGAGTTACGACATCGTGACGGTGGCCAAATCGGAGAAGGAATTGGAGCAGACCGTTCAAGGACGTTCGGTGACGCCACGCTGGCCAGCAGCGCTCGAGGCGGCCGAGCTCACGCTGCGCGTGCGGGGGCGTTCATGACGCAGCCCAGCGGCCCGGCTCGCTGGCGGGAGCGCTTTCGGCGGCCGGCGCTCATCGCCTATGCCCTGATCTTGTGCATCGCGACCCTGATTCCCTTCAATGTCGATGCGACGGGCGCCCATGTCGCCGAGCGGATCTCGCGGGCCCTGCACCCGACGCTCGAAGGGCGCGACGTCGTCGATGGCGCCCGCAATGTGGTGTTGTTCGCGGGCTGGGGAGTCGTGTGGGCCCTGACCGCCGCCGGCGGGGTGCGGCGGATCATTGTGCAGGCGACGCTGAGCGGCGCCGCCATCAGCACGGTAGTCGAGCTGATTCAGCTGTTCTCGAGCAATCGCATCACCAGCCTGATCGACGTTTCCACCAACACCATCGGGGCCTTCATCGGGGCCGTCATCCTCATCATCATGGTGGCCCTCGCCGCGCAGCAGCGTGCGGCACGCTCCTATGTCGGCATCCCCGCCCTGTTCTTCGCCGCCGCATACGGCGGAGCCACGCTGTTTGAAACCCTCATCCCCTTGTTCCGCCAGCTGGACACGCCCATCGCCTATGGCGACACATTCACCCGTTTCTCGGCGAGTGCCGCCACCTTCTCGTTCCACTCGATTACCGAGCTCACCATCAGCGATTTCGTGATTTTTCTGCCGGCTGGCGCGCTTGCGGTAATGGCGCTGGCAGAGACCGGCATGCCGCATGCACGAGCACAGCGGGTAGTCATCGTGTGGGGTACGCTGCTGGCACTGATCGGTGAAGTCCTCCACGGCCTGCTGGGGCAGCCGATGCTCATCGGCGCCTTCCTGACCCATGCCCTCGCCATCGGAGCGGGGGCCTGGCTTGCGGCCCGCTATCTCTCCCGGCTGAGCGTTCTGCTCCGGGGACAGCAGCGGCCTCGCGCCCTGGCCGTGGTCTACGCGCTCGCCCTGCTGGCATGGTCGTGGCGGCCGTTCCTCCCCGAAACCGAGTTCACCTCGCTCTGGGCCAAACTCTCAGCCCCGTGGTATGTGCCGCTGGCGGCGCTGAGTGGACGGGTCGATTTCTTCAGCGTGGCAGACGTCTGCGCCCAATTCCTCCTCTATGTCCCGCTGGGAGGCTTGCTCGCGATCTGGCCGCTCCGCAATCGCGGGGCTCTCGGCGGCCCGTTGCCGGCCGTCTGGCTGGCCTTCATTCTCGAGGCGGGGCAACTCTTCATCTGGCAGCGGACCCCGGATGTCACCATCCCGCTCATCCAGGCGAGCGGTGCGGTGATCGGCTACGCCATCGTGCAGCGCGCCGGGTACCGGGTGTATGGAGAGATCCTGCCGGCGCGGCGCTGAGGCTCCGGTCCGAGCTCACAACGTTCACCGTCGCTGAAACTGGTAGTAGAGCAGAATGAACAGGGGGTGAGGCTCGAAAGGGCCTCACCCCCTGGGTTTTCCTAGTGTGACGTGCCGCTGACTCAGGGCATGTAGGTTGTCTGCTTCGGCTCCACCCGCAGCACCCACAGCCCGCTGTTGATATCCGGGACGTACATCAGGCCGTCGTGAACCACGACTCCCCACGCGAACGGGACGTGAGGCCGGGCGCCCATCGAGTCAGCGGTGAAGATCCAGCTGATCTCGCGGCCCTGCCGCAGCAGATCCCCCTTGAGCTCGCCGGAGATATCCAGCACCCGCGCACCGCCCTGGTAGTTGCCGAGGTAGAGGGTATCGCCCTCGACCCAGACGTTGTGGACGCCGCCGTCGGTCGGCTCGTACCACGCCACTTCCTTGGGATGCTCGATGTTCGAGACGTCGATCACGTGCAGCCGGCCCCAGGTGAGATCGTTGCCGTCGTGCAGCCCCTTGGAGGGGCGGGAGGCATAGACCTCGTCTCCGACGAACACGTACTTGCCGGCTCGCCAGGCTGTGTGAGTGCCGCGGTACCCGAGCCCGTACAGTTGATCGACGCGGGCATAGG
>DASPUE010000110.1:0-4581 GCA_035623055.1 Gemmatimonadales bacterium | reverse complement strand
CAGTACAGTCATGGCGACGGCGAGGACGACAGGATCGTGCCCCGCGAGCCCGTAGAGCAGTGAGCGGAGGGTCCGACCGATCGCCACTGCTGCGACCAGGCCGATCAGCCCGCCGATTAGTGTCATTCTGCCAACCTGGCGCAGCACCATCCCGCGCACCCGCGTCTCATCGGCACCCAGAGCCAGGCGCACCCCGATCTCACGAGTACGAAGGGTCACGGTGTACGCGAGCACGCCGTACACGCCTACGGCCGCGAGCAGCGTTGCCAGCAGGGCGAAGGCCGCCGAGAGGGTGCTCAGCATGCGATCGAGGAAGAAGTTCTCCCGCACCTGTTCCGGAAGTGTCTTGAGCTCCTCCACCGGCATGTTTGGATCGATCCTCGCGACTACCGTGGGAATGGTGCGGAGCAACGACTCGGGGTCCAGCGCGCTCCGCACATAGAAGCTGACCGAACCGACCGTCGTGTCCTGACGATAGGGGATGAAGAAGACCGGCGGAATTTCGTCCTTGACCTGGCTGTACTTCGCGTTGCGGGCCAGCCCCACGATCTCGATATCGAGCACATTCCCGCCCTGGGACATGTGCTTGCCCACGGCGTCCTTGCCGAGCCCGAACTTCTTGGCGAACGCCTCATTGACGATCGCTACCTTGGGCGCCCCGGCCGCATCCGCCGTGGAGAAAGGCCGACCCCCCAGCAGATCCACCTGCAGCGTCTGGAAGTAGCCGGTGCCGATCTCGTTGAAGCGGGAGTTGTCGTCGGTATCGGGGTCCTTCTTGAATCCTTCCACCGACACATCGTTTCCCCAATTGTTCCCGGCGATGAGCGGCACTCGCGCAGCGGTGACGCCCTGCACTCCCGGGATCGCGGCCAACTCCTCCTCGAGTCGATCGAAGAACTGGCGGGAGCGCTGGTTGCTGTAGCCGTTGAGCTCAGGGGAAACACCGAAGGTCACCACGTGATCGGTCTTGAGGCCGAGGTCCACGCGACTCACGTTGGCGAGGCTCCGGATGAAGAGCCCGGCACCGACCAGCAGCGCCATCGAAAGCGCAATCTGCGCGACCACGAGCCCGGTGCGGAACCGGGCCGCGGCGCGCGCGCCGGCGAGCTGCCCCGCGTTGGCGCGTATCGAGGAGATGAGATCGGAGCGAGTGCTGTGAAGCGCGGGGAACATCCCGAAGAGCACACCGGTCGCCAATGAGAGCAGGCCGGCGAAGACCAGCACGCTCGGCTCCAGCCCGAAGTGGACGAGCGTGCTCGAGTCCGGTGGCAGCAGTGCCCGGATTCCGGCGAGGGTCCACTGAGCGACCAACAGCCCCGCGAGGCCGCCCATGAGGGCCAGCATGACCGATTCGGTGAGCAACTGCCGGAGAAGCTGCATGCGGGTCGCGCCCAGAGCGAGCCGGACGGCGACCTCTCCGCTCCGCTGCGCACCGCGCGCCAGGAGCAGGTTGGCGATGTTGGCGCAGGCAATCAGCAG
Organism: Gemmatimonadales bacterium; assembly: GCA_035623055.1. Lineage (GTDB taxonomy): Bacteria > Gemmatimonadota > Gemmatimonadetes > Gemmatimonadales > GWC2-71-9 > JADJOM01. Next base: position 3,102 of record DASPUE010000110.1, on the reverse strand, counting down.
TACCAGGCCCGTGATGCCGAAGAGAAAGATCAGCGGGGCCCTGGTCTCCCGGTGCATCGAACTCTGGCCGCGCCGGCCGTCCTCCAGCATCAGCGACTTGGCCTTGAAGCGGGTCAGGGTCTGATCGCTCATCCCGGTCTGGAGCGGCGCCTCCACGTCCGTGACAATCGGATGGTAGATCGCGTTGAGGCGGGTGGCGGCCTGCTCCAGCGACACGCCTGGCTTGAGCCGGCCGAAGAGATAGATCCAGTACTTGCGGCGATTCTCGAACCCGGTCCACCCCGGTACCATCTGGGCCCGCATCGAGAGCGGGACAAAGAGCTCCGGTTGGGTGCCCAGGGTGGTGCCGTCGAATCCGCGGGGAGCCACGCCGACGATGGTGAGGGCCTGCCCGTTGGCGACTACGGTCTGGCCGATCACCCGTGGGTCGCCGCCGAGGTGGTCTTGCCAGTAGCGATGACTCAGCACCGCGACAAAATTGGCGCCAATCGTCTCGTCGTCGTTCGGGGCGAAGAGCCGGCCCACAGCCGGTTGAATCCCCAGGACCGGAAAGTAGGAGCCTGATACCAGCATCGCGGTACCGCTCACCGGGGTCTGGCCCCGAAGCGCGAGATTGGCGCCCACGGCCACGTGCCCGGCGAGGCCGGTCAGCACGTCCTGCGATTTCTCCAGATCCCGGAACATTGCATAGCTGAAGACCACGTCGCAGTCACCGGCCTGATTGCATGACTGGCTGCCGGGCTTGGGCCCCGGATTCGACAGGTTCACCAAGCGATTCGGCTCGGCGACCGGGAGGGGCCGCAACAGCATCTGGTCGAAGAGCCCGTAGATGGCGGCGTTCGCGCCGATGCCGAGGGCCAGGGAGAGCACGGCGACGGCAGTGACGAAGGGGGTCTTCCAGAGCGCGCGAAAGGCCAGCCTCAGGTTCCGCATTCAACCGCCTCAGGTGGGGACGTTTCAGTGGTAGACGCTAGTCTTGGACGGTTGGTTTCGAGAAAGGGTTGGATCGAAGGATGAGAAGGGAGAGGAGGGTACCTGGTACCTAGTACTTAGTACCGAGTACCGAGTACCGAGTGGCGAGTGGTGAGTGGTGAGTGGCGGGTATTCATGCAGGCAGCTAGTATCGTGTACTTGGCGCCTACCTGAGAACCGAGTACCGAGTAGCGAGTAGCGTAGGCTTGCTATGAGGAGGTAAGTGAGTCAGCAATGGCTCCTAACCCCTAATCGACTGGCTCGCGACGACAGAGTACTAAGCACCTGGTACTGTGTACTAGCTATTCGCTACTCGCAACTCGCAACTCGGTCCTACGTGCTAAGGAGTGACGATGGCACGAAGCTATAACCTGGACAAAGTGCTCGTCGCCGGCGGCGAACGCCGCCCCGCTACCTGGACGTTTGGTGGCGAGGCCGTTTCCGGATTCGAGCACAGCTACACCGTCACCGACACCAATTTCCCCAGCCGCAATCAATGGGAATTCATCGTCCGGCTGCCGAAGGCCTCCGGGGACCGGATAGAGGTGCGTCCGCGGACTACGCCGGCGGTGACTGCGTGGGCGGAGCTGCCGGACCGGTCGCTGACATTCGTCAAGGCCACGCTCGGCGCCGCGCGAGGGAAGCGCTACTGCCCGGTCGCGCTCGCCGATGTCACCGGGGAGCGGAGCCGGGATGTGGTGCGGGCCGATGAACGGGACCGGCTCCCCCGCTGGTTCACCGCGCTCCGAAACCGGATGCGCGCCAAGCGGGCGGTGAAGACAACTCGCGGGACCGATGGGGAGTCGCTGGTAATCCTGGTGCCTTCAGATGACTACGCTGGAATGATCCGGCTGTTCTTCGCGACCAAGGTATGGGTGCTGAAGGAGGGCTTCCGCCTCCCCACGTCCGGATGACCGAGCCCGATCTGCAGACCCGGACCTTTCTCATCACCGGGGCCAATTCCGGGATCGGCCGGGCACTGGCGGAGGCGTTGGCGGCCCGCGGTGGACGGGTGGTACTCGCGGCCCGCTCGGCGGAGCGCACCGCGCCGGTCGTAGACGACATCCGGAGCCGGTTCCCCCAATCGAACGCCAGCTTTCTCCCGCTCGATCTCGCCGACCTGGCCTCGGTCCGGAGGGCCGCCGAGCGCTTTCTCGCGAGCGGACAGAGTCTCGACGTCCTGGTGAACAACGCCGGAGTGGCGGGTAACAACAGCCTCAGCAAGGATGGATTCGAACTGACCTACGCCGTGAACCACATCGGCCCCTTCCTGTTCACCAACTTGCTGCTCCCCAAACTGCGCGAGGTTCCCGAGGCGAGGATCGTGAACGTGTCGAGCGTCGCGAACTTCCGGGGCAAGATCGACTGGGCTCGTCTGGAGCGCCGAACCAGCCCCCGCCGCAACGGGTTTCAGGACTACGCCAACACCAAGCTCATGAACGTGATCCATGCCAAGGAGCTGGCTCGGCGACTGGGCGGCACAGCCATTACGACCTCCTCCCTACACCCCGGGGCGGTCGCGTCCAACATCTGGCGGGCCCTCCCCGGGCCAATTCAATGGATCCTCAAGCGGTTCATGCTTACCAACGAGCAAGGGGCCGAGACCCCACTCTACTGCGCCACCGCTCCGGAACTCCGCGGCATCTCGGGTCGCTACTACACCAAGTGCCGGGAGATGCACCCGAATCCGCTGGCCGATGATCCCGAGATTGGGCGAGAGCTTTGGGCGCGGAGCGAGCGCGCCATACAATAGCTCCAGCGTTGCCTTCCCCAGTTCACACATAGCCGCGCACCGACCGCTCACATCCCGGCGACAGCCCCATGACCCAGAAGAAGTGGACCGCGGTCGATGATTACATCGCCGGGCTATTTGTGGGAAACGACCCGGTCCTGGACAGCGCCCAAGAGGCGAGCGCCGCCGCCGGATTACCGGCGATCGCGGTCTCTCCGGTCCAGGGAAAGTTCCTCTACCTGCTCGCCCGATTCGGCGGCGCCCGGCGGATCCTCGAGATCGGCACGCTCGGCGGATACAGCACCATCTGGCTGGCCCGGGCGCTGCCAAACGGAGGGCGCTTGATCTCGCTTGAGCTGAGCGCCCATCACGCTGAGGTGGCGAGGGCCAACCTGGCA
>DASPUE010000109.1:0-7240 GCA_035623055.1 Gemmatimonadales bacterium | reverse complement strand
TCAGGCCGGCCAGCAGGGCGCTGCGCGCGGTTTCGACCACGTGGAAGGCCTTGCTGCCATCAGTCTCCGCCGCGAGGCCGAGTCCCAGCTGGTCGTCCCACTCCCAGGTGCCAACCACCTCGACCCCGCGGTGGTCGCGGTAGCCGTCGAGATCGATCCCCGTCCCGCCGGTGGTCGCGGCTTGGGCCATGCGCGTCAGCCGTCTGGAGCCGGGCTCGGTCAACCGCCCCTCGCCGCTATCGCCGGCCTGGGATTCGCTCATCCCCAGGATTCGGCCGGCGCGGTCGAAGAAATAGGCCTGGCCGAGGGAGCGGTTGTGACTCTGCTCTGCGAGGCGGTCCAGCTCTGCCCGCGCCGACAGGGCGATCGCCAGAACCCCGACCGTTTCTCCATGGGCCCCACGGATCGGCGCGAACGCGGCGAGTCGCGGTTGGTTCCGGATGTCGGTTGGGAAGGAGCTGACGGTTGGGATGCCGTCGAGGGCTCGCTCCAAGGCCGGCCCCATGTAGCGCGGCACCGTTGCCGGAAGCGAGTCAGGCCATCCGAACAGCGTGGTCTCATCACCCGCGACGATCCAGAATCCGCTGAGCCCGTTGGACCGCACCGCTGCGTCGAGCAGTCCCACCGCTTCGCCACCATCGGGGTACGCGTCGGGTCGTTTCGCGCGGGCGACCGCCAGGTGGTCAACGACCTTGGCGAGGCCTTCGGTCGCCGCGAGCCCCGCCGCCAGGGACTGCTGGTTGGTGGCCCAGTGATGGGTGGCCTCCCGGGCTGTTGCCAGCACGGTCACCAGGCTGCCTCGGACCGAGTCGCGCACCGCCTGATCGATCCGCTGCAGCGTCCAGTAGGCGCCCCCCGAGACTCCCAGGATGAACAGCGCGATTCCCCCGACGGCGGCGCCGGGTGAGAGGCGGTCCATCACGACCCTGAGGCCGCGAGGATTTCGGGAAAAGGCCATGACCCGTATCATGTGGGGCAGACGGGAATGAGGCGGTGATTCACCTCACCCAAGTGCCCATGAGACCACGAGATAGCCCGGGTCCGGACCGGGCTCGGAAGACTACTGAACGGTGAGCAGCTGGTGCACAAACCGGACCGGGACCCCATAGATGATGCGGCCATTGCTGCCGGCCTGACCGGCGTACAGGACCCCGATGACGGTGCCTGTCCGGTCGAAAATGGGGCTCCCACTGGATCCCTGGGCGCCGTAGCTGTCGAGCTGGAGGAGATTGGGGAGGGTGCGAGAGATGGTTCCAAGCGTGAGGGTGGCGGCCACCCCTTGAGAGGTCCACTCCTTTCCGCCATCAAGATCGAGGCCGAGCGGGAAGCCGAGTACCGCGGCGGGCTCGCCCATCTCGGCCTGACGGCTGCTGTCGGCGAGGCTTTTCACGATCGGAAAGCCCCGGTGCACCGTGGCTCGTAGCAGGGCGAGATCTACATCGGGGTGCATTCTGACCACGTCGGCGCGGAAGTTCTGCGGTGTGCCGTTGAACACCACTCCGATACGCGTGGCCAGGGTCCCGTTCGAGTCGCTCACCACGTGCTTATTGGTGATGAGCAGACCGCCGGTCGGGTCGGATTTCACGGCGAAAGCGGTACCGGTGTAGACCTTCCCGTTTGGGAACTGCACGAACACCAGGGCTACGGCGTCCCGATTGGCGGCGGCGATGCCGCGGGCGTCCACGGCGGCGGCCCCGGCCAGGGTGCGCTGCTGTTTCATCGCGGCGTCGAGCCGGCGGCGCAGGTCATTGATCTGGCCGGCGTCGTTGGGGGCCGCGGCCAGCTGCGCCTTGAGCAGCTCGGCCACGGCATGCGCGGAATCGAGCGCGGCCTTGAGCCCCTCGCTGCCCGCCGACAGCGCGCCGATCTCGTCCATCAGGCTGTCCACCTGTCCCAGCAACACCCGCCGCTGCTCCGCCAGCCGACGACCGGTCTCGGCGGCCTGCCAGAGATAGGCCCCGGAAAGCAGGATCAGCAGTACGAAGAGGCCGACCGCCGTGTACTTGAGGCGCTTGGTCTGGCGGTGCACCTCGATCCGCACCTTGGTCCGGGTCCCCGGGCCCGGCGTCGAAGCAGGGGTCCGCCGGGGATCGCGCATCTGCGATGCGGAGAGCTTCGGTGCCGGTGGTGGCGGGGCGGGGGGCTCAGGTGCCTGCCCAGTGAACACCACCGTTCCGCCCGAGGCCGGCCGGCCGGAGGAAGGCTGGGAGTCAGGGATGGCGGTGAACTCGACTTGGGGCCCGTTAGGGCCAAACCGGATGACCTCCTTTGCACCCAGCACCTGTTCCCGGGTGAGTCGTTCCCCCCCGAGGAATGTGCCATTGGTGCTGCCCACGTCCCGGAGCACCCACTGGCCCCCTGCCAGCGTCACCGTGGCGTGCCGGCTGGAGACGTCGAGGTCCTTGTCGGGGTCGAACTTGAGATCGGAGGAGGGGTGCCGGCCGATCGAGATGTGCGTCTGACTGAAGATATCGGTCTGCCCGGCGCGGCTGCCGGACAGAAAGGTGAACCTGGCCTTCACGCGCGACTCGATCGCCGCATCAGCGGTCGCCCAGCAGGAAGAACATGGCGACCGCAAGCAGCAGCAGGGCCAGCAGCCCGTAGATCAGGCGTCGCGGCTGCGCCGGCTGCTGGCTGATCGGTACGGGTGCCGGGCTGCCGGTGTACACGGGGACGGGCTCGGTGGTCGCTTCGCCTTCGGTCAGGGGATACACCTGATGGCCGACCTCGGCCCCGCCATCGGGTTCCGCGAGGCCGGGGCCCGAGAATCGCGCCGCAATCGCCGTGATGTTGTCCGGGCCGCCGCGGGTGTTGGCCAGCTCGATCAGTCTGGCGCAGAACTCCATCAGGTCAGGTGTCTTCACCGCCTGTTCCGCGATCTCCTCCCGCTTGACCTGACCGGAGAGCCCGTCGGAGCAGAGCACCAGCAAGTCACCACGGCGCAGCGACTGCCAGGTGAGATCCACCTTGACCCGCGGGTCAGGACCCAGCGCCTGCAGGATGATATTCCGGCGCTCACTCTGCTCGGCTTCCTCCTCGGTGATCTCCCCTGCCTCCACCAGCCGTTGCATGAGCGACTGGTCCTTGGTGATCTGGGTGATCTTCCCGCCCCGAATGAGGTACGCGCGGCTGTCTCCCACCTGGGCCAGGTAGAGATCGGAGCCGAAGATCCCCGCGACGGTCGCGGTCGTTCCCATGCCGCGCACCTCGGGATGCTCCCGGGCGTGGATGTGGATGCGGTTATTGGCCAGCTCCACCGCTTCTTTCATGCGATAGGCAAAGCGCTGCGCGGAGAGCTCGCTGTCCTCCGGCCAGACCTGACTCATATGGGTGAAGACCAGATCGGCGGCCATCCGGCTCGCCACCTCTCCCGCGGCGGCGCCGCCCATGCCATCGGCCACCATGAACAGGGACCCGCGGGCGCCGACCTCGTGCTCGCGGACCTCCGGCTGCAGGCTGGCCACCCGGCGCGTCAGATCCGCGACGAGGAAGGTGTCCTCGTTGTGATCTCGGGTCCTGCCGACGTCGGTCTTGCCGAAGACGGAGATGTGCACGGAGCCGTTGGTCACTGGTTCGGGATCGCGTTCAGGGTCTGATTCCACGCAGCGTGCGAAGGATCCAGTTGCACAGCCCGCTGGCACCACAAGCGAGCACTGGCCATATCGTTTTCCTTGAGGTACGCCTGGCAGGTGACAAAGGCCCCACGGGCCTTCATCCCGGCCGGCGCCGATTCGAGTCCGTAGATTCTCTCACCCAGACGCTTGCCGGCGGCCCGCTTCGCATCCACGTCGACGAAGTCGGGATCATCCTCATAGCCGCGCAGCTCACCCGCGAGGGTCCCAAGATCGGTGGTGCTGGGGACCGGCCTGGGCGCTTGCGGCGGCGCGGCGGAATCCCTGAGGGGCCGGGACACCGGCGGTTTGGTCGTCGTTCCGCCTCCCTGCTTCACCGTCGCGGTATCGGCCGGTCGGGCCGTCGACTCCGGATGACTGAGCGGCACCGCATGGGTGGATTCCACGGGGGTGGCTGTCGGCGTCCCAGGCTGCGGCGCTTGCCCCTTGGTGCTGTCGCTGCGTGCAGGTCTCTCCCCGCCCGCCTGCTGCCGCATGAAAAACACCCCGCCACCCACCGCCAGCAAGGCGACCACCGCCGCGACCGGCAGGATGGGGAAGCCTTTCTTGGCCGGTGCCCGAACTGACTGGGTCGAGGGCGGGGCCCGGGTCTTGTCGCGGGCAACCGCCGGATCCACCCGGGTTGCCGGCATCGCGGACTTGAGCTCTTCCGGACGGACGACCTGAGTTCCTGCCTCCAGGTCCACCGGTGCCGTTCCCGTCACGAGCGTCCGGACGTCACGGGCAAATTCACCCCCGGTACTGTAGCGGTCGCCGGGATTGCGCGCGAGGATGCGGTCGAGCACTCGCTGCACACCCGCCGGGAAGCGTACCTCGGGGCGGGCCTGCGCCAGCGGCATCGGGTCGTCCGTGAGCCGCTTGATCATCGTCTCCTGCTGACTGTCCGCCGGGAAGGGCGAAGCGCCGGTCAGCATCCGGTAGAAGACCAGGCCGAGCGAGTAGAGGTCGCTGCGCCCGTCCACCGGATCGCCCGCGAGCTGCTCGGGGCTCATGTACTCCGGGGTCCCCACCACGAAGCCGGTCTTGGTCACCTTCTGCGCCTTGCCGTCATCGCCGCCGATCGCCTTGGCGATGCCGAAATCCACCACTTTCACGGTGTCCTGGCCGCGGGTGGTGGTGACCATGATGTTGTCCGGCTTCAGGTCGCGGTGGACGATGCCCAGGTCGTGCGCCACCTGCAGGGCCTCGGCGCACTGAGTGATCATGGTGGCTGCCCGCGACAGCGGCAGGGTTCCCGCCTCGGCGAGCACATCGGTCAGACTCTTGCCCTCGATGAACTCCATCGCGAGGTAGATCAGTCCGTCCGGTGTCTCGCCGAAGTCGTAGATCGCGCACACGTTCGGATGGTTGATCCGGCTGGCGTTGGCGGCCTCCCGGTTGAAGCGGCTGATCGCTTCAGGGTCGCTCATTGTCCCCGGCGTCATGATCTTGATGGCGCACCGCCGTCCCATCTTCACGTGCTCGGCCAGGTACACCTGGCCCATCCCTCCCTCGCCCAGCTTCTTGGTGATGTGGTACCGATCGGCGATGACCATCCCCACCAGATCATTCACCGCTCCCGACTTGCGGAGCGGGGTACCGTCCCGCTCGCAGAACAGCTTCTCGTCGGGATACTCGGCGCCACAGGTGGTGCAGACCTTCATGCGAGCTCCGCGCGCAGCATTTGATCGCCGGCCAGCAGCCGGGCGTTGGGGGGAACCCGGCGCTCGCCTCGGACCGCGACGGCAACCCCGTTCCGGCTCCCGGCGTCCACCAGCACGAAGTCCGCGTCCTCACTCCGGATCAGGGCATGGAGCGCGCTCATGGAGGAGTCGTACGGGAATTGCCAGTCACCCTGTTCCCGCCCGACCCGAATGGTCCGTCCCGGGGACAGGGTGATGATATCCCGTGGACTGCCGTCCGCGCGAATCTGGGCAAGGTTGGCGATATCGGCCGCGGGGGTCAGGCTCCCGAGCCGGCGGGTCTGGTCCTGCTCCGGCGGCCGCGGCCCGGGATAGCCGAGCCGCCGGAAGCGCAGAATCTGGCTGCCCAGCAGGACCTGGTCGCCGTCACTGAGCTTGTGCGCCTCATCGAGGTAGATCCACGTGCCGTTCTTGCTGCCGAGATCGCGGACCGTGAGGATGCCATCGAGGTAGAGGAACTGCGCGTGCAGCGGGGAGAGATAGTCGTCATCGGGGAAGTTGATGTCGGCACCCTGGCGCCCCAGCGTCGTGACCGCGTTCTGCAGCGGGAAGCGCTGCGACACCTGCCCGCCCCGGTCGAGCAGGGCGAGCTGGGGAGTCGAGGACCCCTTGGGAACGACGATCGGCACCACCGGCTGTGGACCGGTATCGCCGAACACTGCTCCGCAGGCGGGACAGAACTTGAACCCCTGATCATTGAGTCGCCCGCAGCGGGTGCAGGCATGCGCGGCTCGCGCCTGAGTCAGCCGGGTGCCGCACTGACCGCAGAAAGGCAGGTCCCCCGCCACCGGTGCATTGCACGAGGGACACTTCACGCTGAGGCTGGCGGTAGCCACCCCGCGCGATGATTCAGGCAGTGGGGCCGTCACCGCATCCTCACGAAGGCGGAAGGGCTGGCGAGTTGCGGACCAGCGCGCGCCGATGGCATGACGATACGGCGTTCCTCGGATAGAGTCGGGGTCACGGAGGGGCAACGACTTCCAAGGAATCTAGGAATGGGCGGGTGGAGCGTCAACGGACGATTTGCCGTAAGTCGCGGTGGCTGTGTACCTTGCAGCCCATGTCAGCCCCACGGGCGTTCCTGACCCTGCTCCTCGCGGCCGGGCTCGGCTGTGCGGGCCACCGGCCTTCCCCGCTTCCGGCACCGGTGGGTGGCCAGATTGGTGAGGCTCCCAACCCCCGATTACCTCCGGTGCCAGCCCGCACGGGCCCCCTCAGGCTTGTCGTGGTTTATCCCGCTCCGACCGATGTCGTCGATGCCCGCGACTCGACCTTCATCTTCGGCTCGGTGGGTACTGGCGAGGCCTCGCTCACGGTGAATGGCCAGCCCGTCAAGGTGTGGCCCAATGGCGCGTGGCTCGCCTGGGTGGCGGTGCCGCCGGACTCGATCGTCAGCTTCAATCTTCTGGCGCGCGCCGGCGGCGACTCCGCTCTGCTGATCTATCCGGTTCGGCGCACCCGGCGCTTTGGCCCACCCTCCGCACCGGTCTGGATCGATTCGGCTTCGCTCTCTCCGACGAGTCGGGCCTGGTGGCCGGCCGATGAATACCTCCCGGTGACGGTCCGCGCGACGCAGGGGGCTCTAGTCCGACTCCTGCTGCCGAGCGGGGCCGTCGTTCCTCTTGCCCCCGAGTCGGGTTTCGAGGACGTCCCGGCGGGGATCCGGGCGTTCGACCGCGACACCAACAACCTCGCCGCGCTCAGGCGCGCCGATCGCTACTCAGGGAGCCTGCGTGCCGGCGCGGTCGGAGGCGATCCCGGCCCGCTCCTGGGGAACGGCGGCTCCCCGGCGGCGAGCGGCTGCTGCATGCGGGGCCCAGCAACTGGCGATTCCGCCGTGACGGTCGAAGCGATTCTCGGCAGCGATACGGCGCGGGTCCGGTGGCCACTCCGTCTGGCCGTCCTCGATTCGGTCCCCGAGCTGGT
>DASPUE010000108.1:0-5983 GCA_035623055.1 Gemmatimonadales bacterium | reverse complement strand
GATCGGGTCCTCACTGGCCAATTACAACGTCACCGCCCAGGTTCGCCAGCCCCGGTTCTTCACCCCGGACATCACCGGCACGTTCAGCCTCTTCGCCGAGCGGCGGAGCGAGTTCGCCGTATACCGGCGCGAGGACATCGGCGTCAGCGTGGCGCTCATCCGGGAGACCGCGCGGCGGGTGCCCATCTCCCTCTCGTACCGGCTCTCCTACGGGGCCACCGAGGCGACCGCCGCCAGCTTCTGCGCCTTCTTCAACGCCTGCACGCCGGAGGATACCACCCGGCTCCGGGAGAAGCGGCTGCTCGGCATCGTCTCGGCCGGCGTCGTATGGCCGCGCCAGAACAATCCCCTCGATCCGAGCCGCGGACACATCTACGCCATCGACCTGAGCCACAGTTCCAGCCTCACCGGTTCGGCGGCGCTCCAGACCTTTACCCGGATCGCTGCGGACGCGGCGTGGTACCAGACGCTCGGCAACTCCGGGGCGGTACTGAGCTGGCATATCCGGGGCGGCCTGATCTTCTCTCCCCGGGTTTCCCTCGACAGCGCCAGCGGCAACTTCATTCCGCCAGAGGAGCGCTTCTACGCCGGCGGCCCCAATGACGTGCGGGGGTACGACTACAACGAATTGGGGCCGGTGGTCTATGTGGTGAATGCCATCACCGGCGACACCAGCGGGACGGCGACACTGGCGCAGGTCGATTCCGGCAAGCTGCGTCCCCGGTTCAGTCCGACCGGCGGCAATACCCTGGCGATCGGGCAGCTGGAGCTGCGGGTGCCGGCGCCGATCTGGGGGCAGCGGCTCCGGCTGGCGTTCTTCGCCGATGCCGGCACGCTCTACGAGCGAGGCCGCACCAATCTCGCGCCGATCCAGGTGCGTATCACCCCCGGCGTCGGCCTCCGGCTCAACACCCCGCTGGGCCCGGCCCGCCTCGATGTGGCCTACAACGGCTACGACCAGCCTCCGGGCGCGCTCTATCTCCAGAAGAACGATGGCACGCTGGCTCTGGTCCGGACCAACTTCGTGCAGACCCGGGCCAGCCGACTCACCTACCACTTCAGCTTCGGGCAGCCGTTCTGATGCGTCGCCACCTGCCTCGGCTCGCGGCGGCTGTGACGCTCGCCTTCATCCCCGCGGTGCTCGGGACGGCAACGGCCGTGCTGTACACCAACGCGGGGAACGAGACCCTGGCACGGCTCGCCAGCCAGGAGCTCTCCCGGGTCTTTCGCGGGCACTTCGAGATGCAGCGGGTGAGCGGGTCCTTCCTCCGCACCATCGTGCTGGAGCAGCTGGTCATCCGGGACAGCGCCGGGCAACCGTTCGCCACGGTCCCCCGGCTCAGTGCGCGCTACGCGCTCCCGAACCTGCTGGCGGGAAGATTCGTCTTCTCCAGCGTCGAGCTCGACCAGCCGGATGTGCGCATCATCAAGCGGCGGAACGGCCGGCTCAACTACCAGGAGGTCTTCCGTCTCGGCGAGGGACCGGAGGGCACGGGCCGGCCTCCGCTGGTGGAACTGCGCAATATCCGCCTGCGGCAAGCTCACATCCAGCTGCGGCTTCCCTGGAATCCTCCCGATACCGCGTCGACCGCCGCGATGGTGGCTGCGGCGCTTGCAGAAGACCGGGCCCGCCCGGGGCGCGTCGTGCTGGCGACCCCCGACGGCCTCAGGCGGGTGGTCGAGCTCGAGGCACTCAATGCCAGGCTGCCGGTGCTGCGGATCAGCTCTCCTGACGACGCTCCGCTCACGCTCGATCTCGACTCCCTCTCGACCCGGGTGAGCGACCCGGCCGTGCAGATCGTGGACCTCGCCGCCCATGCCTGGACCCGTGGAGACAGCCTCGCGTTCACCGCCCACCGTGCGGCGCTTCCCGGCAGCCGCTTCACCGGCGGCGGAGTGATCACCTGGCCGCGCGGCCCGGTCCTGTACGACTTCTCGCTCGACGCGCCTCGGATCGACCTCCGGGACTTCCACTGGATCTCACCGGACTTTCCGGATTTCACCGGCCACGCGGTGATCACCGCGCGGTCTCATTCCGACATCCTGGCCGCGTTCACCATGCGCGAGCTGGAGTTGGAAGGCCCGAAGGGGCGAATCACTGGGTCGCTCACCGCGCTCGTGGATGAACACCGGGGCGTCGGGGTGGAGAACATGTCGGTGGAGTTGACGGATGTCGATCTCGATGTGCCGAGGCCATATGTCGACTCGATGCCGCTCTACGGGACCCTCACGGGGCATCTCGGCGGGAGCGGCTTCCGCGACGGCCTCGATCTCGACGCCGATCTCGCCTTCCACGATGCCGTGATCGAAGGCGGCGCGACCACCACGCTGCGCGGCGCAGGCCACCTGGTGCTCGGTGGTCCCTACGGTCCGCTCTTCGACACTGTGGTGGTGAACAGCGGGGACTTGGACCTGCGTACGGTCCACCGGATCTCTCCGTCCATGCAGCTGCGGGGCAGGCTAGAGATGGCGGGGGTGCTTCGCGGCCCATGGCACAACCTCACCTTCGAGGGCGATCTCGCCCATCACGACGGGGACGGTCCCCTCACCCATGCCACCGGCACCGCCACCCTCGACACCCGCGGTGAGGCGCTGCGCTTCCAGACCCGGATGCAGTTCGCACCGCTGGCCTTCGACGGGGTGCGCCCCAGCTACCCCGGGATCCCCATGCAAGGCACCGTGAGCGGCCTGGTGAGCGCCGACGGCACCGTCGAGCGGTTCCATCTTACCACCGATGTGCAGGGCGATCTCGGCGCCCTCGCCCTGTCGGGAACCATCGAACAGCATCCGACGGCGATCCAGGCCGAGAGCCTCACCGCCACGTTCAGTCGCCTGGACCTCGCGTTACTCCGTGGCACCGGTCCCCACACCGCGCTGCTGGGGCGGCTCGAAGCCGACGGGGTACTCGATACCCTCACCGGACCTGAAGGAACGCTCTGGCTCGATCTGGGCCGCGGACGAGTGGCGGAATTTCCGGTTGATACCCTCCATGCCTGGCTTCGGGGAGAGGGTTCGCGCATCGAGCTCGATACCGTCGTCCTGATCTCGCCGGCCGGCCGGCTCACCGGTGGAGGGAGTTTGGCATGGCGGGATCGTGAGGACCGACGCATGCACGCCGAGTTCCGGGCCGACAGCCTGGAACCGCTCGACGACCTCCTCACCCGCTTCACCGGCCCGCCGATCGACAGCGCGGCGGCCGATGATCCACTCCACGGCCATCTCTTGGGTGAGATCGACTTGCTGGGCAGCGTGCGGGCCCCGCGGCTCGTGGGTTGGGCGCGGGGGGAAGGCATGCGCTGGCGCGGCATCCGGGCGCCCGAGCTGGCCCTCGGCTTCGGCTGGAACGACGCCACTCGCCCCGAGATCGGCCTGTCAGTTCGGTCGGACTCGATGTTCGTGGGGAGCTGGCTGCTCAAGGATCTCGGTGCCACGCTCGGCGGCTATCAGGACTCGCTCCGCTGGGTGGCGAGCGTCGGCCTCGGCGACATGGCGTCCGCCGCGGGCGGTGGCGGCTGGTGGCGCCAGGAGGGCCGGCCCATCATCGGGGTCGACAGCCTGGTCACGGTTCTCCCGCGCCATGTCTGGCGGCTCCGCGAGCCAGGGACGATCGCAGTCGACGATGGTCACCTGACACTCTCGCCGCTCACGCTGGAGGCGGGAGACGGGTCAGGGGCTTTGCGGCTGACCGGGACGGTGCCTCGGGGCGGGGTTGGGAGTCTGGGTGTCGACCTGTTCGGGGTCGATCTGCGTGACGTCTATACGCTCCTCGAAATGGACACGACGGGGATCGCGGGGACCATTCAGCTGGACCTCGCCGTCGGCGGAACCTCGGAGCGGCCTATCCTGCAGGGAACTGGCTCAGTGGCCGATCTCTCCTTCGGGGACTTCGGCTCGCCATTCGTTCAGGGCGTTTTCAACTATGCCGATCGCGGGCTCGACCTCAATCTGCTGATGTGGAAGACGGGCCAACCGGTGCTCCGGGCCGAGGCCACGCTGCCGGTCGACCTGGCGCTCAAATCGCTTCCTCGCCGTCAGGTGGATGGACCGATCGCGGTGCGGGTGGTGGCGGACAGCACCGACCTCAGCGTCGCGGAGGCCTTCACCCGCAACCTGCGCCGGGTCCGGGGCACGCTGCGCGCGGACGTGCGGGTGAGTGGAACCTGGAACGAGCCGCGGCTGGACGGGCAGGTGGCCGTGATCGATGCCTCCACCAACGTGCCCGGTCTCGGGGTGCGCTACGAGCGGCTCAATGCGTTCGCCCATCTCTCGGCGGACTCGATCCGGATCGACTCGCTGTTCGTGCGGAGCGGAGATGGCAGCTTGCGCGCCAACGGAGCCATCCGCCTCGAGCAGCTGACGCGTCCGGTTCTCGGCATCAACATCCGCGCCAGCCGCTTCCGCACCCTGGATGTGAAGCGATTCCTCACCCTGGACGCCTCGGGCTCGCTCCGATTGACGGGGCCGGTCTGGCACGCGCGACTGACCGGCCAGATGACCGCCGATGCCGGGAATCTCCACTTCGCCGATCTGGTCACCAAGCGCATCGTCGACCTCGAGAATCCGGGCGACTCCGGGTTGATCGACCTGGATCTCATCCGGACCGCGCGCCTGGGGGCCAACTTCCAGAGCCGGTTCCTCGATTCGCTCACCATCGACACGCTGCAGATCACCATGGGCGAAAGCTTCTGGCTGCGCTCGAGCGAGGCCAACATCCAGCTCGATGGCGAGCTGACCGTCAACAAGGTCCGGAGCCGCTACCGGTACGATGGCACGCTGAACGCCGTGCGCGGCAACTATACCCTGCGGATCGGTGGGCTCGTCAGCCGGGACTTCACCGTGGCCCGCGGCACGGCGCGCTACTTCGGCACCCCGGACCTGAACGCCGATCTCGACATCGAGGCGAACTATACGGTTATCGCCGCAGAGACCAACGAGGAGATCCCCATCCTCGCGCACATCACCGGGACCATGCTCCAGCCCAAGCTCGAGCTGAGCAGCCCGCCCACGACCTCACGACCGGCGCTCTCGCAGACTGAAGTGGTCTCCTATCTGATGTTCGGGCGTCCAACCTTCAGTCTCTCGCAGGGCACGGGGACTCAGAACAGCCAGTATTCCGCGGTACAGGCCGGCGTCTCCTACCTGACGAGTGCCTTCTCGAGTGAATTGCAGCGCACCCTGATCAGCGACCTGGGAGTCCCCATCGATTACCTCGACATCCGGACCGGGAGTCCCACCACCGGCGGCACCGGCAGCCAGAGCGGCTCGGCGCAGGTTGCCCAGGTGGCCGCGGGATGGCAGATCGGCAGGAAGTGGTTCGTGTCGCTGCTCGCCGACCTCTGCACCAACACCCAGCGGCTCTATCCGAGCGCCGAGTTCCGGATGACCCGCCAGCTCCGACTCAAGACCAGCGTGGAGCCCGCCTACACCTGCCAGGCCCACCAGATCGACCCGACGCTTTCGACCAGCAAGTACCAGGTGGGTCTCGATGTGCTCTGGGACCGGGAGTACTGAGCCGTGACCCGCGCCCTGATCATCACCAACCCCGCCGCCGCCCGCACCGAGGAGATCACGGTGCAGGCGGTCGTGGAGACCCTGCGTCGGGGCGGGTGGGACGTGGAACTGCGGGCCACGGGGGGACCGGGGGACGCCCGCCGGTTTGCGGCAGAGGCTGTGACCGATCGCATGGATGTGGTCGGGGTGTTCGGAGGCGACGGCACGACCATGCAGGCGGCCGCCTCGCTGGTGGGGGCGGAGACCGCGCTCGGCGTCATTCCCGGCGGTACCGGCAACCTGCTGGCGGGAAATCTCCGGGTTCCCAGCCACCCCGTCCGCGCCGCGCGGAGCCTGCTCAAGGGGCGGGTGACTGCGCTCGATCTCGGGCGCATGCAGCGAGAAGATGGGCTGCACTACTTCGCGGTGGCCTGCGGGGCGGGGTACGATGCGCGAGTGATGGCCGAGACCACTGCGGCGGACAAGCGCCGCT
>DASPUE010000107.1:0-4272 GCA_035623055.1 Gemmatimonadales bacterium | reverse complement strand
TGGCGCAACGCCGATCCATTCCTGCAACCCATACTCGAGCGGATGCATTCGCTCGCCCATTAGCCACGATTCGCTCCATGCCGCCAGGAGGCTGAGATGCGGACTATTCACGGGCTACGGTCGCTGGCATTTCTCTTTGTGACTGTTTCATCCGGCCTTGTGGGATACCTGGCCAGCTGCAGACCTACGCCCCGACTGGGGGAGCGTCCGGAGTGTCCGCACGACTGGGACTTCCAGCAGATCCGGATACGGGACAGCCAGCACCAGAAGCCGACACCGCTCGGCCTCCTCAGCCCGAGCGGGACGACATTGTCTACCTCGGGAGCTCAGACCAACGTTCCCGAGTTCAACGACTGCCAACGCTTGATCCGGGGAACTGGCGACACGGCCCGCTACGATTCGCTGTACGCCGTCTTCGCGTGGGATCGCACCGACGCCGATACCATGGGTGCCAAGGACGCTATCGAGAGCGGCAAGGCTCTGCCGATGGCCGAGGTTCTAAGCTTCGGAGGGACGTACGAGTTCCTCGGAATCCGGGCCGGGCTCAACTGCCTGTTCGTCTACCGAACTGGCGCGACATGGAGGGCATCCCTCGTGCCCTTTGGCCTGGACGAGCGGAACTGCCACGAGCCAATCGCAGTCGCCTCACTGGACGCCGTCGCACACCTAGATCTTGCCGTCAAGCGCACCTCGTACCCCGACCTGCATTGGCTCGACTACCCGGCCGCGGCGCGATGGGAGTGGGACATAAACACCAACGAGCAGGTCATCGGGTTCAAGTGCCTCGATGGCTGGTGTGAGGCAGGGAAAAGGATCCCGGAAACGGGACCGGACCTGGCCGCCAGACTGGGCAGCGTACCTGGTCTCACCGGGAGTCCGGTGCTGCGAATCAAGGGTTGGTATGATGAGCAGCGACTCGAGCCGACCAAGCCGCATTGGTGGACGAGCGGGCTGGGGCCGACGTCCGTAGTGGGGACCGTCATCCCCATTCCTGGCCTGGATCGACTCAACGAGCGCACCGACTTCAACCCGCCTGGGTGGCACCTCATCGCCTATGTGGAACTGAGCCACGCGTCCAGTGAGTACTACGCAACCGAGCGGTTTGCGCCGATGACGCCCCCTGGCCGCTTGACCGAGATCTCCCTTTGCGTCGAGCGCTGGACCGCTTCAACGCCACCGGTTGGCGAGGGTCGTTGCCCCGTCCCCGATGACGTTCGACAGGCCGCCAAGTGCCCGCCAGAAAACCTGGCGTCCGCCACCAACCACTGGTGGGCGAGGACAGTGCCGCCAAGCGGCAGCGAACCGCGATACTGGTGCATTGTCCGGCGCCAGGTCTTTGGCGCCCACGTTCCGGGAACCGCACGCTGGCGCTGGCTGGCGGGAGATGAGACCACTTGGGGTCGCTGCGGGAGCGGGTGCTGCACCGGGCAATGACGATTCAGCAGTCGCGATGCCACCAGGTCGCACGCCGATGGCCGGACGCGGTGAGCGTGTACCCGACGACCCATTCACAGGTGTCGCTCAGATCCAGGGGTTCCACTCCGATCCCCACGCCGGCGGGATCCAGCCGCCAGATGCGCCCATCGGCGCGGATGAGAGCACCGGCGGGCGCATGGCCCAGGCCCTCAAGGGCGATGAGCATGGTCCCCGAATGGTTGGCATCCCGGACTTCGGCCTCGAAGGTCCCGTATTGGAGATGGCCCGGTGGCGTCCGCTCGGTTCCGAGGCCGATCAATCCCGCTCCGATCCGTGCCTCATCGGGGGGATCCCACTCGAACGGCTCCCGGCCCGAGGGGAACCGGGCTACGCCCGTGATTCGCCCGCGCTCGTCGATCGTCAGAGCGACAGATCGGGTCCCCGATGGAAACCCAGGTATCATCTCGGCCCTGTGGCCGGGGAGCCAGCGGACCGCCCGACTGTCGCTCTCGCCCACGACGATGTCGCCGAGGTTCACGGCATGCGCTCGATCGACCAGCGAGCCCGGCAATCCCGGCAGCACTCGCATCCCGTCCGCCATCCGGTACGCGAAGGCCTCGGTGCGGCCCTCCTGCACACACCATCCGACGATGGTCCGATCGTCGCTGATGGCCGTCGCCGCGCTCTCCATACAGGGAAGCAGGTCGGCGAGATCGACCGCGACATACCGGCCTTCCCCGGGGCGAGCCGGGGGCGCGGAGCTGGCACACGCCGATAGCAGGGACAGTATCAGCGCCGCGCCCAGCAGGACACGCGGCCGCACCGGGCGATGCTCATGTATCGCCTGAATCTTCTTGGCCGGATCGAATTGACCGACGGCGACGGACGGGACCACCTCGACCAGCTGTCGCAGCAGAAGCGGCTGGCATTGCTGGTTTATCTCGCCGCTGAACGCCCCGCCCGGTTTCATCGCCGGGACACCATCGTCGCGCTGTTCTGGCCTGACCTTGGAAAGGCCGAAGCTCGCTCCGCACTCCGTCAGGCGGTCTATTACCTGCGGAGCCATCTCGGCCAGGACGCGATCGTGGCGCGCGGACCGGAAGAGATCGGGATCAATCCCGAAGTCCTCTCCACCGATCTGGCTCGATTCGAGGAGGCGATCGCCGCGTCGCGATGGCAGGAAGCGCTGGCCTTGGCCCGCGGCCCGCTGGGGCCCGGACTGCACTGCGAGGGGGCGAGTCCAGACTTCACCAGTTGGCTGGACCGGCGCCGACGCGAAATTCGCCGGCAGGCGAGCCAGCTGATCCGGGTCCCGCAACCGGTGGAGCATCAGACGGATCTTGCGGCTGCGACCGAGCAGGTTCGCCGAGCCATCGACCAGGGCAGTTTCGACGAAGGGCTGGTCCGCCAGCTCATGCACGCCCTGGTCGAAGACGACAACCGTGCGGCGGCCCTGACGCTCTACAAGCACTTTGCCCAGCGCCTGTGGCACGAGCTCGAGATCGAGCCATCGCCCCGCACCCGCGAACTCGCCGATGCCATTCGGCGAGGAGAAAGTTGAAGGATCGACCACGTCGCACGTCCACTCCAAGACAGGGTCGTTGCAAGGCTAATGAGGCGGCGTTGGCTGGGCGTTACCGCGGCCGTCGCCAGACGACCCAAGCGCCGGCAACTCTGCCCTTTCGGGAACGGCCGCCGCACCGTCTATTTCGACTTGAGACTCCGTCTCATCGTTTCGATCTCGCTCCGACCCAGCTGATCTCCCAACGGAGATCTGAGGCTTGATAATGGACAAACCCATCCGCGGCCTACATCACGTCACCGCGACCGTGGGCGACGCCCAGCCCGACCTCGACTTCTACACCGGGGTCCTGGGCCAGCGGCTGGTCAAGAAGACCGTCAACTTCGACAACCATCACGTCTACCACTTCTATTACGGCAACGAAGCGGGATCCCCCGGCACCATCATGACCACCTTCCCCTATCGCCCGATGGGAGTACGGATCGGGACTCATGGCGCTGGTCAGATCACTGTCACCTCATTCTCGGTGCCGAATGGGGCATTGCCCTTCTGGCGCGAGCGGCTCAAGGCGGCCGGCATCCCCTTCCACGACGAGCAGACGGAGTTCGGGGAGGAGGCGCTCCGCTTCCCCGATCCCTCCGGGCTCACGCTCCGGCTGGTGGCCAGTCGCAGCGATTCACGCGCGCCATGGCTCCGCCCCGGTATCGATGCCCAGGCTGCGGTCCGAGGGATCCACGGCGTCACCCTGCTGGTGCGGGATCCCGCCGCGACGATCGCCTTCGTACAGAGTCTGATGGAGGCTGCCGTGGTGGGCGAGGAAGGCGCCGCGACCCGGATCGCGGTGAACGGTGACACTCCGGGCCGCCTGCTCGAGATCGTACGGGCGGGTGATGCCCCGACCGCCGTCAACGGGCTGGGAACGGTGCACCACGTCGCCTTCGCGGTTGACGATGCCGATCAGCAGCTCGAGCTGCGGCGCGAGCTGCTCCGGCGCGACATCAAGGTCACGGAGGTGCTCGACCGGCAGTACTTCCGCTCCATTTATTTCCGGGAGCCGGGCGGTGTGTTGTTCGAGGTGGCGACCGTGCCGCCTGGCTTCACGGCGGATGAGCCGTTGGCCAAGCTGGGAAGCGCCCTCAAGCTGCCACCGTGGGAGGAGCCAAACCGGGTGGAGATCGAGGCTGGGCTGCCGCGAGTGGTCGTCCGCGGATGAGGGAGATCAGATACTCGGATTCTGGGCTTGCTGAGGCGGGTCATCTCGCGACTGAAGCCGCGGCTCGGCTGATGTCGCTAAAGCGGCAGGGTTGGGTTGGCGTCGCTTCAGTGACGTCTGC
>DASPUE010000106.1:0-2681 GCA_035623055.1 Gemmatimonadales bacterium | reverse complement strand
GGCCGATGATCGACCTCGATCGGCCGCGCCGGAGTCGAAGGGAGCGTGGCGACCTCGGCAGGCGCACGGAAGCCTTCCAGCGCCGCCACCGCTTCGGCGGGCGTCACCCGTCGCCCGAACCCGATCGAGGCTACCTCCAGGTGGCCATCGACGACGGCGACCCGGTTGGTGTGCGCGGTGAGCGCGATAGACGCCTCCGTGACCCGCTCCCCGGCGAAGCCTCCCAGGATCTTCGCCGTTTCCTTCTCCATCTTCTCCTCTTCGCCGGCGATGAACGGGATCACGTTCCCCAGCGCGTCGAGAGAGGGGACGCCGGGATACCCCGCGCCACTCACCGCCTGCATCGTGGCCACGAAAACCTTCTGGATCCCGAACGCCCGGTGCAGCGGCGCCAGGGCGAGGACCAGGCCCGCGGTAGAGCAGTTGGGGTTGGCGACGAGGCCGCCGTTCCACCGCCGCTCCCGCTGCTGTCGGGCGAGGATCCCCAGATGGTCGGGGTTGACCTCCGGCACCAGCAAGGGAACGTCGGGATCCATCCGGTGGGTCTTGGTGTTGGTGACCACGAACTTCCCCGCCGCCGCGAACGCCTGTTCGACCTCTCCCGCGATCTCCGCCTCGATCGCGGAGAACGCGATGCGGCCCGGCAGCGATGCCTCGGCGCGTTGCACGGTCATCGCCGCGACCCGCTCGGGAATCGGGGTCGTCTCCCGCCAGCGCACGACCTCCCCGTAGCGCTTGCCCGCGCTCTGGTCCGAGGCGGCCACTGCGGCGATCTGGAACCAGGGGTGGTCGGACAGGAGGCGAACGAACTTCTGGCCGACGGTGCCGGTGGCGCCGAGAATGCACACGGGAATCAGCTGAGCCATCGTGTCTCCGATGAATCGTTAGGGGCTAGGCCGAGGCCCCAGGCTGCCGGCTGACCAGGTCTCTCGCCAGCCTCACATACAACTCGACACCCTGCAACAGCTCCGCTTTGGCGATCCGTTCGTCACTGGTGTGGGCGACTCGAATGCTGCCCGGGCCCAGCTGGAACCGCTCTCCCCAGGCGGAGTGAAAGGGGAGATCGCTGGCATAGCTGACCACGGTGGTCTCCCACCCAGCCGGCGGGGTCGATTCGCTCACGTAGAACGGCAGCTCCGTTGGAAAGGTCACCGTGACCTCCGGCCCGACCACGGCCGCGACCTGCCGGCGCAGCTCCGTCGAGGGACCAACCAGCCGCATCAGGAGCTCCGCCCTCGCTGCTGGCGGAATGACGTTGGGGGCCACTCCTCCCTGGATCACCCCGATGTTGAGGGTGCCCTGGCCCAGGAGCGGGTGACGCGGAAGGGGGAGCTGCCGCAGTCGCTCCAGGGCATCGAGGAGCGGCAGGATGGCCGAGCGCCCTTCATCTGGATAGCCGGAGTGGGCCGCCCGGCCCGTACACTCGAGGACGATCTTGAGCGACCCCTTCTGCCCAACGCACAATCGGTTCTCGGTCGGCTCCCCATTGATGAGGAACCGCCCGCGGGGCCCGACTTCGTGCGCGCACTGAGCGCCGTCGGAGCCGTTCTCTTCGCCCACTACGAACAGGAGCCCGACCCGGCGTTCGCCTTGGCCCGCCAGGCGCTCCGCGGCGGCGACCATCGCCGCAGCCAGCCCCTTGGCATCACAGCTCCCCCGTCCGTGGAGGTGGGTCGCGTCCTCGCGCAGCGGCACAAAAGGCGGCACGCAGTCGAGATGGGTCGAAAAGACCACCTCCGGTGCTTCGCGGTAGGCATACAGATTCTCCCGCCCGGGCGTGACCGGTTGCCGCACGATGGTATAGCCGAGGCGCCCGAGCAGCCCCGCCAGGAAATCGGTGGCGGGCCCCTCCTGCCCGGTCGGGGTCTCCAGTGCGACCAGCTCCTTGGTCAACGCGATCGGATCGAGCAACTCTCCTCCTGGGTGGCGTTGCTTCCGCCTCCACCACAATAAAAACGCCCCGCCGGAATCGCGCGGCGGGGCGTCAGCGTTCAGTCAGGGATAAGTCTAGACTCGCCGTCGCTCGCCGCGTGCGGACATGGGCTTCTTGGTGCGCTTGGTGGTGCCCGTCAGGGGCGAGAAGGCGGTCTGCATATTCATAAGCTAGAATGAGTGCGTGCCGGCCACAAGTGCACCCCCCGCCGCGGCCCCCTCAGGCCGCAGCCGACTCCTCTGCCCGAGCCATCCGCTGTCCTGCTTCCACGTCCACCAGCATGAGGGCGGCGGCGCCGAGGATGAAGAACGCCATCACGGCCAGCACCGCCAGTCGACTCGACCCCATGAAAGTCCCGACCAGCGTGAACACCGCCGGGCCGAGAAACCCCGCCACCTTGTTCATCACGGAAAAGAAACTGAAGAACGAAGCGGAGCGGCTGCGGGGAATGAGGCTGGCGAACAGCGACCGACTCAGGGCCTGCGTGCCACCCTGCACCATCGCAACCAGGCCTGCCAGCAGGTAGAAGTGAACTGCCGTGGTCATGAAGTACCCGAGCAGGCTGATGCCGCAGTAGACCGCGAGCCCGAGGAAGATGGCCCTCTTGGCCCCGATCCAGGTCGCCAGACTGCCGAAGAGAAACGCGAAAGGAATGCCGATGAACTGGACCATGAGGATCGCCCCGATGAGGGCGCCCTGTCCGATGCCGATCTCGGTGCCGTAGGCTGTCGCCATGCGGATGATGGTG
>DASPUE010000105.1:0-5777 GCA_035623055.1 Gemmatimonadales bacterium | reverse complement strand
CTCCGCACCAGACCGATCAGCGTCGTGTCCCGCAGCACCGCGAGCCAGCCGATGTCGCCGGCGGAATCGAGAACCAGTGGGACCGGGGCCGCCACCGCGGGCACCATGGAGTCGGGCCGCTCCGCGTCACGAACCGTCGTGAGCGAGTCGAAGAAGCTTCTGCTCGAGGGACTGATGGAGCTGTCGCGAGCCGTCACGGGTGCCGGCGGCGGACCGAGGGTCACCGAAGGACCGACCGCACAGGCCGTTGCCCCAAGAACGGCGAGCGGGAGCGCCAGGAGAAAGTGTCTCATGATCAATGACTTCCGGTTGCCGGCAGCGGTGTTGTGGCCGGGACGGCGCTCCGGGTGCCCCGTTCGCTCAGGGTCCGGATGATCGTGAAGAAGAGCGGGATGAAAAAGATGCCGACGGTTGTCGCCGTCAGCATGCCGGCGAAGACGCCGGTCCCCAGCGAGTGGCGGCTGGCCGCACCGGCGCCGCCCGCGACAGTGAGCGGGAAGACGCCGAGGATGAAGGCGAACGAGGTCATCAGGATCGGACGGAACCGCTCCCGCGCCGCTTCCACCGCCGCGTCGCGAATGGAGAATCCCTGACGCCGGAGTTCGGTGGCGAATTCCACGATCAGAATCGCGTTCTTCGCCGCGAGACCGATCACCGTAATGAGTCCCACCTGGAAATAGACGTCACTCGACATCCCTCGCAGGTACACACCGAGGAACGCCCCGAGCACCCCGAAGGGAAGCCCGAACAGCACCGCAAAGGGGATGGACCAGCTCTCGTACTGCGCCGCGAGAACCAGGAAGACCATGATCAGGCCCAGCGTCACCACCAGGCCGCTTTGACCGGCGGAGGCCCGCTCCTGGAATGACTGGCCGCTGTAGGCATAGCCGACACCCTGGGGCGCGTACTTCTCCGCGATCAGCCGCTCGACCGCATTGAGCACCTCGCCGGAACTGCGCCCCGGTTTGGGCACTCCCGTCACCAGCGCCGATGGAAAGCCGTTGAACCGGGTGACCAGGCTGGGGCCGCCCCGCATCTCGGGCCGCAGCAGGGCGGAGATGGGGACCATTTCGCCATGGTCGTTGCGGACGTAGTATCGCCCGATGTCCGCGGGCGTCTGGCGGAATGGGGCCTGCGCTTCGATCTGCACCCGATAGGTGCGGCCGTAGATGTTGAAATCGTTCACGTACAGGTTGGACAGCATCGCCTGCAGCGTGGAGTAGAGCTGCGACTGGCTCACGCCCCGCGCCTTGGCCGCGTCGCGGTCGACATTGAGGAACACCTGAGGCACATCGGTCCGGATGAAGGCATTGACGCCCGTCACCTCGGGAAGCTGGTTGGCGTCCTGCATGAACTGCGTCGCGGCGGCGCCAAGGGCACGGTAGTCCTGACCGGAACGGGCCTGCAGATTCATCTCGAGACCGCTGGTCGTGCCGAGGCCCGGGATCTCGGGAAGGTTGAACGCGAAAGCGAGCGCCTCCTTCATCCGAAACAATTGGCCGTTGACTCGGCCGACGATGGCATCGATGCCCCCGTCCCGGCCGCTCCGCTCGTCCCACGGCTTGAGATTGACGAAGATCGTCGCCGAATTGGTCTGGTTGGACTGGGTCAGGATGTCGAGCCCCACCAGGGCGACGAACCGCCGTACCGTTTTTTCCCGCCGCAGGATGTCCTCGACCTGGGCCACCACCGCCTGGGTGCGCTTGAGGTTCGCCGCGTCCGGCAGCTGCACGCCGATCGCGAAGTAGCCCTTGTCCTCGCTCGGCAGGAAGCTGCCTGGAACCCGCCGGTACAGAACGCCGATCAGGACCAGCAGCACCGCGAACACCGCCACCCAGGTCACCGGCCGGCCGATCACCTTGCCAGTGGCCTCGCCATAGCGGTTCGTCAGCCAACTGAACCGGGTGTTGAACCGCCGGAAGAACCAGTTGGTGCTCTCCCCCACCGATTTCGTGAGCAGCAGCGCGCACAGCGCGGGAGTGAGCGTCAGCGCCACGATCCCCGAGAGGACCACGGCGATGACGATGGTGATGGCGAACTGCTTGTACATCGCGCCGGTGATGCCGCCGATAAACGCCACGGGGATGAACACCGAACACAGCACCAGCACGATCGCCACGAGCGCGCCCCCCACCTGGCGCATGGCCCGGTCCGCCGCAACCCGGGGCGGCACGTGCTCGTGCTCCATGATACGCTCGACGTTCTCGATGACGACGATGGCATCATCCACCACGATGCCGATCGCCAGCACCAGCCCGAAGAGGGTGAGCGTATTGACGGAGAAGCCCACCGCCGCCAGCCCCAGGAAGGTCCCGATGATACTCACCGGGACCGCCAGCACGGGGATGAGGGTCGCCCGCCAGCTCTGCAGGAAGACGAACACCACAAGGGTCACCAGCAGCATGGCCTCCACGAGGGTCTTCACCACCTCGCGGATCGATTCCGTGATGAACGGCGTCGTGTCGAACGGCAGGTCCCAGCGCACTCCCTCCGGGAACCCCTTGGCGATTTCGTTCATCCGGTTCACCACCGCGCGCTTGACCTCCAGCGCGTTGGCCCCCGGGCGGGTGTAGACCAGGAAGATCGCCGTCGGCTTCCCCATCAGCCGGCCGATTGCGTCGTAGTTCCGCGATCCGAGCGTGACCTTGCCGATGTCTCGCACCCGGACGATCGACCCGTCCTGACGGGCACGCACGATGACGCTGCCGAACTCCTCCGGCGTGGTGAGCCGCCCGGTTGCCGTCACCGGCAGCGTCAGCTCGGTGGTGGAAGGGGAAGGCTCTCGCCCGAGCCGTCCCGCCGGGTTGGTGGCATTCTGCTCCTGCACCGCCGCCGCTACGTCCGACACCGTGATGCCGAGCTGCGCCATCTTGTCGGGATCGAGACTCAGGAGCATCGCGAACTCGAGCGAACCGTAGGTAACGGCATCGCCGACCCCGGGGATGCGCTTCAGCTCATCCTCGACGTACAGCCTCGAATAGTTACTCAGATAGGGGGCGTCGAACCGCGGATCGTCGGAGGTGATCGCACCCGCGAGCAGGATGTCGGTATTGGCTTTTTTGATCGTGATGCCGTTCTGGCGCACCTCGGCCGGCAGCTGTGGTTCAGCCAGCTTCTCGGCGTTCTGCACCTCGACCGCGGCGAGATCCTGATCGCGGGAAATGTCGAAGAACACCGACAGGTTCATGGTGCCGTCGCTGGCGTTCGACGACTTGTAGTACAGAAGGCCGTCGAGCCCTGAGAGCTGCTGCTCGATCGGCGCGGCCACGGCCTGAGCCACCACTTCGGCGGTGGCCCCGGGATAGTTTGCCGAGACCTGCACCGAGGGTGGGGTGATCCTAGGGTAGCGACTGATCGGCAGGGCGTTGAGCGCGTACAGGCCGAGCAGCGTGAAGACAATGGAGATCACAGCGGCGAGGACCGGCCGCCGGATGAAGAAGTACTTGATCTCCATCTGGTCGGAGCCCGGGGCGGGGGACGGCGCGTTCACCGGGACGCTCCTGCCGCGGGCACTGACGAGGCCGCCATCGAGCTGTCGGCCAGGGCCACCGGCCGGACCACTCGGCCGGGCCCGGTCTTCTGGACGCCGTCGACCACGACGCGGTCGCCGGCCTGAAGGCCGGCTTCGATCAGCCACTGGTTCCCGGTCCAGCTGGTCGCCCGGACCTCACGGGCTCGGACCGTGTCCCCCGCGACCACGACATAGACGACCTGCCGCCCCATCTGCTGCAGCACCGCGCGCTGTGGCACCAGGATCGCGTCCTTGTGCTGGAGTCCTACCAGGTGCGCACGGACGAACTGCCCCGGCACCAGCAGGTGATCGGGATTGTCGAACTGGGCGCGGAACTGCTGCGTCCCCGTCTCCTGGTTCAGCACCGGATCGATGAACGCCAGCTTGCCTGCCCGCGGCAGCTCGGACCCGTCGGGCAGCACCGCCTTCACCTTGAGCGGCCCTCCCGCGACTACCAGCCGGGCACTGACCGGGTCCCGCTTCCAGGAGAGCAGTTGCTGGGCGGATGGTTCGAAGGTCACGTAGATCGGGTCCACCACGTCGATGGTGGTGAGCACATCGCCGGGGCCGGTCACCCGCGAGCCCCGCTCGATCAGCGCCCGACCCACCTTGCCGCTCAATTCGGCGCGGACCACCGTGTCGTCCAGGTTCTTCTTCGCCTGATCGACCGCTGCGCGTGCGTCTTCGACCGCCGCCTTGGACTGCAGCAGCTCCGCCTCGGCGTTGTCCACATCCTGCTTGGCCACGGCGTTGTCAGCGAGCAAAGGACGGAGCCGGTCGATATTACGCTCGGCGTTGGCGAGACGGGCTTCCGCCTCCGCCACCCGGGCCTTGGCCCCACGCCAGTTGGCTTCGTAGATGGTCTGATCGATCCGGTACAGCACCTGTCCTGCCTGCACCTGCGACCCTTCGACAAAGGCGCGGTCCAGGATTACGCCCGAGACCTGTGCCCGCACGGCGATGGATTTGGAGGCGGCCACGTTGCCGACATACTCGTAGTCCTGCGGGACGGTGCGTGCCGTGGTCTGGATGACCGATACCTCGGCAGGGGGAAAGGCCGGGGGCGGCGACTTATGGCAGCTGAGGGCGCCGAACAGCGCGAGCGAGAGGGCGGACCGGCGCCAGAGGGCGCGATGAATCGGTGAGGGGGGCACGGGGACGACGTCTCCAGGCGCGAGGGTTACAGACCTTCTCCAAGGGAGAGCGGTTCGCTCTCCCGCCTGACGGGGGGGGCCGCCAGGGCGTGATCAATCGTGTCGAGATACTGCGCGAAGAGTCTGGCTGGGAGCGGAGGCTGACGCTCGAATCGCGCGAAATGGTGAACCCCAACCAGCATGCCGAGGAGTCCGCTTCCGATCAGGCGGGCCTGCAGCTCCGCCTCCACTGAGCGGAATTCCCCTCGCTCGATTCCGGCCGTGATAGCGGCCCCAATCACCCGCCGCCATCGTTCCCCGATCTCTCGGCACATGAGACCCGTGGCTTCGGGAAAGTCATGCGCCTTGGTGAGGCCGAAGAGAATCAGATCCAGGGTGCCCGGCCGGTTGAGTTGCTCCCACATTCGGGTCACGATCTCCCGGAGCAGCTCTCGGGCAGGCCCGCGATGGCTGGCCAAGAGCGACTCGCCGGCGAGAACGTCTTCGAGAAACCGGTCGGAGAGGGCCGCCTGGAAGAGCCCGGCCTTGGACCCGAAGTAGTGGGTCACGGTTCCCGCGCAGACACCGGCCCGTTCCGCGATGTCGGCCAGCGTGGCGCCGTCGAAACCCTGTTCGCCGAACGCGCGGACGGCGGCCTCAAGAATTTCCTTGTAGCGATCGGCAGGGCGCCGCTGCCAGCGCGGGCCTTGCTTTGTTATATGCGATTTGGCCCGACGGGCATTGGACATGGGGCCGACACAGTAATTGGCGGGACATTCAATTGCAAGAGGTAATGCGATCTGTGACAACGGTTTACACTTGTGTAGGTACTTGAATTCTATGCGGTAAGTGCTTCAGGAACAGGAGCTTGGCGGGACGTTCCGGCGGGTGCTGCGCTGTAGTTGGAGGGGAAAGCAACGAGGCCGCTCGATCAGCGGCCCCGTCCGAAGGCGACTCCCACTGCCAATCGGCTGACCGTTCCCCCACCTGAGGGACGAGTCTCCCCGTAGGCGACGTTCAGGTTGAACGCGGAGAAATCGAGGCCGGTCCCAGCGGACCAATCGAACCCACCGTCGCTCGCCAGCCCCGCGCCCCCGCGGATCGGCAACAGTCCACCCAGCCACCGCCATTCG
>DASPUE010000104.1:0-4834 GCA_035623055.1 Gemmatimonadales bacterium | reverse complement strand
CGCACCGTCTTCGCTATCAAGCGGAGCAAGAACCCCGGCTTCGCGGGCATCGATAACGAACTGTATTTCGCCGACAAGACCTGGATGCTGTTCGGGGACGCCAAGAACGTTATCGGTGAGCTGGTCAAGCAGCTGGCGGGTGAAGGCGGGATGCACTAGGCAGGCACGGCCCTGAAAGCGACGACCCCCGGGGGCTCTCCCCGGGGGTCGTTTGCCGTGCGGCTGGTCTGAGTCAGGCCTTACGGGCGTCCCATGCCCGGCATCTTCATCTCATTGTAGCCCGCAGGCACCTGGAACAGTGACGCGTCGACTGACTTGGGGTCGATCTTCGTCACTTCCATGACCACCCGCTTGGAGTCGGCGTCCGTCACCTTGAGCGGGAAGAAGCCGTCCTTGAAGTACTGGCGGAAGATCTCGGCGTTCAGATTGCTGTTGCTGGACGGGCCGCGTCCCATCGGGGACTTCGGCATCATGAAATTGCCGAGCCCTTTGGCGTTGCAGAGCACAACCGACTTCTTGTCGGACGAGGTCACCTGGAAGTTCTCGCAGGTCCGGCCGGCGATCGTCTCGCTGGTGCCCAGCGCGGTGATCTTGGGCGGAGCGTCATCGTTCTTCATCCGGTCCGCCATCGTGCTCATATCGTTGCTCATGTACATCTTCTGCTCGGGCATCAGCATCGTCATCTTCCGGGCGTCCATGTCCATAATCATGGCCATCTGATGCCCTTCCGCGGACATGTCGGTCCGCATCATGCTGCCCTTCATCGCCATCGTCCATTCGCCGGTCTTGCCGTTGTCGTTGTAGCTCTTGTACGAGACGAAGCCCTCGAAGCCCTGCGCACTGACAGGGCCCGCCAGCAGCGCGGTGCTCAGGGTGAGCACCACGATCCGGGTACACGTCGCCATGCTGTGACTCCTCGGTGGGAAGGGTTCAGGACCGTGCCGCCCCGGTCCAGCGGCGATCCTCGATCGCCGCGTGCTGCTCGATGACTTCCTGGGCTTTCCGGTAGTTTGCTACCCACTGCTCGCTCCAGGCGGCGGGCATGTGCGCTCGGAACCAGGGTGGGGTCAGGATCTCCGCCTCCTTGCCTGAATGAAACGCCTCTACGTGACCCAGGAAGTGGGTCGCGTATCCCGCATCCATCGTGTTGATCACCCGCAGCTCGAACGCGGCGACCCGGTCCGTGAGGATAGGCAGGCCGAGCTGGCCGGTCGTGTGTGGGATGCCGTCGAGTTTGTTGCGGTCGCGTCCGGAGACAAAGCCCAGCTGGTGGACCAGGTCGAGCTGACCCCGGTGCAGCAGGTGCAGGGCGAAGCGCCCGCTCTGCCAGATCATGTCGTGGCTCAGGTGCCATTTGTGAATGTAGACCGACAGCCGGGGCACGCTGGGGGAGATTGAGGCCCGAACCGCGCTGTCGGAGATCATCCCATTGGTCCGCCCCTGCCAGCTCGTGGTGATGGCCACGATGGGTGAGGCAAACTGGCGCAGCAGGTCGTAGGCGGCGTCGGTTTTCATCGCTGGAAGAGTAACGCGACACTATGGCGGCGCGCACCCCGGGGTGCGTGCAACGGGGGGACTCCGGATCGTCCCCGGAGCACCGACGGGTCGGGTTCACGTCGGCCCGTTGGCGGGGAACACTGGGGTGGTTGCGGTGTTTCTACGGGTAGCCGGTTGCCGTCGAAAATGGCGGCCGGTTTCTCTTCGGGTAGTTTGGCTGTAAGCTTTTGATATAGAGCAACTTACGTTTTCGTTTTGTTTTGGACACGTATCATCTTATATTGGTCGGTTGTCTGACCGACCCTCTGTGACGAGGATCTTAGCCCAAGGAGGGGCGCAGAGTGACCATGCAGCCACGCCGGAAGCGGCGCACGGTACGACCGGCCCAGATCGCCAAGGCGATCGACGAAGGCCGGGAAAGCCTCGACCTGTACCTCGATGAGATCAGCAAGGTACCGCTGCTGACTCGCGAGGAGGAGATGGAGCTTGCCCGGAAGGCCTTTCGGGGCAATGTGGCGGCGCAGGAAAAGCTCGCCCGCCACAACGTGCGGTTCGTGGTGTCCGTCGCCAAGAAGTTCCAGAACCGCGGGGTTCCCCTCGTGGATCTGATCGGCGAGGGAAACCTCGGCCTCATGACCGCGGCCCGGAAGTTCGATCCGGATCGCGGGGTGAAGTTCATCAGCTATGCCGTCTGGTGGATTCGCCAGGCGGTGCAGGCGGCAATCGCCCGCCACGGCCGGCCGGTTCGGGTCCCGCTCAATCGGACCGCTGACCTGTCGCGCCTCGGCCGGACGACCACCCTGCTCAAGGACAAGCTCGGTCGGATGCCGACGACCGAGGAACTGGCCCGCGCCACCGGCCTCACTGTCGAGGCGGTCCGTAGTCTGGGGGCGCTGAACACCGAGGCGGTGAGGCTGGATCACCCCACCCGGGACGGCGATAACAGCGAGCGCATCGAGCGCTTTGCCGCGCTGGACCAGGAGGGGACCGACGCCCCGGCGATTGCCAACAGCCAGACCTCCGACATCGAGGCCGCCCTGGCCACCCTGCCCCCGCGGGACGCCAAGGTGCTCAGGCTGTACTTCGGGCTCGATGACGGGAACAGCAGGACCCTGGAAGAAATCGGCCGGATGATGGGGGTGACGCGCGAGCGGATCCGCCAGCTCCGGGACCGGGCGCTCACCCGTCTCCGTGAAGGTGAGCAGGGACAGAAGTTGAAGGATCTGGTGGCCTGACCGGATCGACGGCAAACGTCGCTATCCGTGCAAACGACGCGACCCTCCCCTGACGGGGAGGGTCGCTCATTTTCGGGCCAGCCGTCCGGTGCTACGCTTCGCCGCCCAGGAACATTCGCAGCACCCGCTGCAGGATTCCTCCGTGGCGGTAGTAGTCGAGCTCGACCGCCGAATTGAGGCGCACAATCGCGGGGAAGGTGGTGACCTTGCCATCTGCCGCCGTCGCCGTGACGCTGACCTTCCCGCCCGGAGTCAGCCCCTTGGCAATGCCGGAGATGCTGATCGTCTCCCGGCCGGTGAGGTTGAGGGTCTGGCGCGTGGTTCCCGCCTCATATTGCAGCGGCAGTACGCCCATCCCGACCAGGTTGCTGCGGTGGATCCGCTCGTAGCTCTCGGCGATGACCGCCCTGACACCCTGTAGCGCGGGGCCCTTCGCGGCCCAGTCCCGGCTGGAGCCGGTGCCGTACTCCTTTCCGGTGAGCACCACCAACGGCGTGCCTTCGCGCTGGTACTTCATCGCCGCGTCGAAGATCGACATCACCTCGCCACTCGGGATGTGCACGGTCCAGTTGCCCTCCCGATCCGGCGTCAGCGCGTTCTTGATCCGTACGTTGCCGAAGGTGCCGCGCATCATGACTTCATGGTGCCCCCGACGCGCGCCGAAAGTGTTCCAGTCCCCCTGTTGTACGCCCCGCTCGAGCAGCCACTTCGCGGCAGGGCCGTTCTTGGGGATGGAGCCGGCCGGTGAGATATGATCGGTGGTTACCGAATCGCCGAGTGCGGCGAGCACCCGGGCATTCTGAATGTCCTTGAGCGGCCCCGGCTCGGCGGAGAGGTCCTGGAAGAAGGGCGGCTCGGCGACGTAGGTGCTCTTCGCATCCCAGGCATAGCGGGTCCCATCCGGAACCGGCAGGGCCCGCCAGACCTCGTCCCCGTCGAACACCGAGGCATAGCGCTCCCGGAACAGTTGGGGCTTGAGCGACGCGGCCATCGCGTCGCTGATCTCCTTCGGGGAGGGCCAGATATCGGCGAGGTACACCGGCTTCCCGTCTTTGCCGGTTCCGATCGGGTCCTTCGTGAGGTCAACGTCCACGCGCCCCGCGATCGCGAAGGCCACGACCAGCAGCGGCGAGGCCAGGTAGTTGGCCCTGACCTGGGGGTGCACCCGCGCTTCGAAGTTCCGGTTGCCGGAGAGGACCGCCGCGGTGACCAGCGCGTGTTCATCGATGGCCTGGGCGATAGTATCCTCCAGCGGGCCGCTGTTGCCGATGCAGGTGGTGCAGCCGTATCCGACCACATCAAATCGCAACTTCTCGAGGTAAGGGAGTAGCCCCGATCCCCGGAGGTACTCGGTCACCACCCGGCTGCCGGGGGCGAGGCTGGTCTTGACCCACGGACGGGTCGTCAGCCCCTTCTCCACCGCCTTCCGGGCCAACAGCCCCGCGCCGATCATGACCGACGGGTTGGACGTGTTGGTGCAGCTGGTGATCGCGGCGATCACCACCGAGCCGTCGCGCAACTCGCAGGGTTCCCCGTTCACGATCGGGTGTGCGACGGGGGGATGTTCGGCGACCGCGGCGCCGGCCGAGCCGCCCTCGTTCACCCAGCGGGAATAGTTGGCCTGGGCCACCTCGCGGCGGGCGGCCGGGACTGCTGGTGTCATCAGCTCGGGCAGCGATACCTGGAAGTTCCGCTTGAGCCCCGTCAGGGGGACCAGGTCCTGGGGGCGCTTCGGTCCCGCCAGACTCGGCACCACGGTGGAGAGGTCGAGCGTCAGCGTGCTGGTGAATTCCGGATCCGGTGTGGTATCGCTGCGGAACAGCCCCTGTTCCTTGCAGTAGCGCTCCACCCGCTCCACCACCGCTGCCTCCCGCCCGGTCCTCTGCAGGTACCGGATGGTCTCCGCATCTACGGGGAAGAAGCCCATGGTCGCGCCGTATTCGGGCGCCATGTTGGCAATCGTCGCGCGGTCCACGAGCGGCAACGCCGCCGCGCCGGGGCCGAAGAACTCGACGAATTTGCCGACAACCTTCGCCTTGCGCAGCATCTGCGTGGCGTGCAACGCGAGATCTGTGGCTGTCACGCCTTCGCGCAACGCGCCA
>DASPUE010000103.1:0-2430 GCA_035623055.1 Gemmatimonadales bacterium | reverse complement strand
CTTCCGGGTGCGGCCCACCGTGATTGTGTGCGTGCCGTCCGGGATCACCGAGGTGGAGCGCCGCGCGGTGCGCGACTCGGCGGAGACGGCGGGGGCCAAGAAAGTCATGATGGTAGCCGAGCCGATGGCCGCGGCGATCGGTGTGGGGCTCCCGGTGGAGACCCCGACCGGCAACATGGTGATCGACATCGGCGGCGGCACCACGGAGATCGCGGTGATCGCCCTCTCGGGGATCGTGTCCGACACTTCGATCCGAGTAGGCGGTGACGAGCTGGATCAGGCGATCGTTCAGTTCATGCGCAAGAATTACAATCTGCTGGTCGGCGAGCCCACGGCCGAAGCGATCAAGATCAAGATCGGCTCGGCCGCCCCGACCGGCGATGAACGGGAAATGGAAGTGAAGGGACGGGACCTGGTCTCCGGCATCCCCAAGACGGTGCGGGTGCATTCGAGCGAGATCCGGGAGGCGGTGCAGGAGCCGATCCAGCAGATCGTGGACGCGGTCCGCCGTGCGCTCGAGATCACTCCCCCGGAGCTGGCGAGCGATATCGTGGACCGGGGCATCGTCATGACGGGCGGCGGGGCGCTAATCCGGGGTCTCGACATCCTGCTCGCCCAGGAAACGGGTCTCCCCATCCACGTCGACGAGGACCCCCTGACCTGCGTCGTGCGCGGAGCCGGACGGATTCTCGACGATTACGAGAAGTACCGTAGCGTACTGTACAAGTAATGGCGCCTGGGTCGGACCGCTCGCTTTCCCGCCGCGACAACGCGCTTTTCCTGCTGTGCGTGGTCCTGTCGATCGCGATGCTTCTGCGTCCCCAGTTCGGCAACCAGATCGCCGGTCTTGTTCGCCTCTCCGTGTTGCGGCCCTTCCTGTGGATGCAGGAGCGGGCCGAGCAGTCCCGCACCAGCCGCGGCGCCTTCGAGCGGCTCCGCGCCGAGCGCGATTCGGCGGCGCATGCGGCCCAGTTCCTCTCCTCCCTTCGTGATGAGAATCAGCGCCTCAGGAGCCTGCTGCATCTGGGGGCGCGACTGCCCGTGCCATATGTCGCGGCGGAGGTCCTGCACCAGTCGCTGCCGACCGACGGCCGCACGCTGATCCTCTCGGCCGGCCGGAACGCCGGAGTCCGGCCCTTCGATCCGGTCGTGTCTGCCGAGGGGCTGATCGGGGTGGTGCGCGCGGTGGACGCCGAACGCAGCTTGGCTTGGACCTGGACCCACCCCGAGTTCCGTGCCAGCGCGTTCACCATTCCCGGCAACGTGTTCGGAGTGGTGGGCCCCGCGCTGCAGCTTACAGGGAGCGAGCAGCTGCTGCAGCTACGGGGCGTGGCGATCCGGGACTCGGTACCCTCCGGCACCCTGGTGATTACCTCGGGGCTGGGCGGCGTCTACCCGCAGGGGATTCCGGTGGGCACGGTCATCGGACAGGGAACCGAAGAGACCGGGTGGGAGCGGATCTTCATCGTGCGGCCGGCCGCCAACCCGGAGAACGCGGCGCAGGTGCTGATCCTGCGGTCGTCGGCGGACACCTCGGTGGCGCGGGCCTTCGCCTCGGACAGCACGCCGTGATCGCCATCCGCGCCGACCGAGGCCGCCTGTGGACCGTACTGGGGCTCCTCGCCGTGCTGCAGTTCGCGGTCCGGCCCAGGCTGGGCTACCCGATGGTGGCGCCAGACTTCCTGCTGCTCGCGCTGATGCTGTATGCCATTCGGAGCCGCCCGGGCACCGCGGCACTCGCGGGATTCCTGGTGGGCCTGGCGGGGGACGCCGTAGTGCCGGCCCGGGTCGGTGCCGGCGCGCTGGCCCACACTCTGGTGGGTTACCTCGCGGCGTGGGGCCGGGCGGTGTTCTTTCCCGACAATCTGTTTATTAATGGATTGGTGATCGCGTTCGGAGTCTGGGTGCGCAACGTCGTTCAGCTGCTGGCAAGCGGTCCCGCCGCCGGTGGTCTCACCATGCAACTGCTGGTCTGGTCGCCTCTCCAGGCGATCAGCACCGCGTTGATGGCCGCGCTGGTGCTGGTGATCTTCCAGCGCTGGCTCGACATCCGGCTGGAAACGTGAACGAATTCCATTCGACGCGCCTGCGTCTCCGCGCCATCCAGGCCCGCTGGATCATCGGCATCGCGTTTGTGGTGCTGGTGGGCGCCTTCTTCCGCACTCAGATCCTGCAATTCGACCGCTACCGGCTCCGGGCCCAGAACAACCGGCTCCGTCCGGTCCCGCTGCAGCCGGCTCGGGGCACCATCTACGATCGCTCCGGCAAGGTGATCGCGGAAACGGTCCCGGGGTTCTCGGTTGCCCTGCTGGCGTCGTCGAGCGATTCCCTCCGCCAGGTCCTTCGCCGGTTCCGCGCCGTGGTGCCGATCGATTCGGCCGACCTGGAGCAAGTGATCAACCGCTACCTCCAGGCCCGCTATCAGCCCGC
>DASPUE010000102.1:0-2250 GCA_035623055.1 Gemmatimonadales bacterium | reverse complement strand
CGTGGATCAGGCCCTCCCGCACCCGCTCGGACACCGCGAGTCCACTGTGCTCGAACACTTCCAGCATCTGCCGGTTGTCCGCCAGTACCTCGGCCTCGAACTGGGTGATGCCAAACCCCGGGCCCAGTCTGGCGAGGTGGTCGAGCAGCTGGGTGCCGACCCCGCGCCCCTGAAACTCGTCCCCGACCGTGAACGCGACCTCGGCCCGGTTGGCGCGGCAGGGTCCCTGAAGCCGCACCAGGCGGCCCACCCCCACGATCCGCATCACCCCGTCGACCTCCAGCTCGAGCACCAGCGCGACATGATCGGCGAAGTCGACTTCGGTGAGATAGGCCAGCTCCGGGTCGCTCAGCTCCCGCTTGGATTGGAAGAACCGATGATAGATGGCCTCCGCCGAGAGCTGCGAAAAACCCCAGCGGAGCCCGTCCTTGTCCGATGGGCGGATGGCCCGGATCCGCCCCGGCGTCCCGTCCCGGAGCCGCACCTGGGCCTCGTAGCTGCGGATATCCATGCGCCGGAATCTAGACACTCCGGGTAACAGTCACACCCGGTCGGCCGGACTCCGCACCCCGAACGCGCCCCGGTTGAGCACATGGGTGTAGATCATGGTGGTGCTCACATCTCCATGGCCGAGCAGTTCCTGCACGGTCCGGATGTCGTAGCCGTCCTCGAGCAGGTGGGTGGCGAATGAATGCCGGAAGCTGTGGCAGGTCGCCCGCTTGTCGATCCCTGACGCTCGTACCGCCGCCGCGACCGCTCGCTGGATCGCGCTCTCGTGGATGTGATGTCGGCGGCGCTCCCCGCCCGCGCGTGGCCCCAGCCGGCTGGCCGGAAAGACCCACTGCCAGATCCACTCGCGGTCGGCGTTCGGGTATTTGCGCCCGATGGCGTTGGGCAGGTCGACCGACCCGAGCCCGCGCTTGAGGTCCCGCTCATGCAACAGCCTGACTTCCGCCAGATGCCGCTTGAGCTCGCTCTGAACCGCCTGCGGTAACATGGTGACCCGGTCCTTGTCCCCCTTGCCACCGCGCACCACGATCTGACCCTGGTCCCACTCGATGTCCTTGACTCGGAGCCGGAGTGCCTCGAGGAGCCGGAGACCGCTTCCATAGAGGAGCATCACGACCAACCGCTCGAGCCCCCGCATCCGCCGCAACACCGCGCGAACTTCGTCGCGACTTAGCACCACGGGCAGCCTCGGCCGCGCGGGCGCCCGGACGATCTCCGTCATCCACGGAAGATCGAGCGCCAGCACGTTCCGGTACAGAAACAGGATGGCGCTCAACGCCTGGGTCTGGGTCGACGCGCTCACCTTCCGCTCCTCCGCGAGCCAGCTGAGAAACCGCGCTACCTCCTCTCCACCCAACTCCGCCGGGTGCCGCTTCCCATGGAACAACACGAATCGCAGCACCCAGCGGACGTACGCCTGTTCCGTCCTGCGGCTGTAATGCCGGAGCCTCACGGCCTGACGAACTCGGTCGAGCAGTCGGCCCTGATGCGCCGGTGGCTGAGCTTCCATCTCGCCATAATGTCGACAGAGCAGGGCGGGGCCAGAGCGAGAAAA
Source organism: Gemmatimonadales bacterium (assembly GCA_035623055.1). Lineage (GTDB taxonomy): Bacteria > Gemmatimonadota > Gemmatimonadetes > Gemmatimonadales > GWC2-71-9 > JADJOM01. Next base: position 686 of record DASPUE010000102.1, on the reverse strand, counting down.
CGCGCTTATCTTTGGGCCAGGGTAAGGCCAACTTCTTTTTGACCGTGAGAAAGTCTGTCTAATGTTTGCGCGCACCCTCCTGCTCCCCGGATTCCTGCTCGCTGGCCTGGCCACTCCCGTCCTCGGCCAGTCGCTCGTCCACCGCCCCCTCGAGCCGGCCACCGCCCCGGTCGCCGCGTTGACCTCCGCCCTCTACAACGATCAGGCGAATCTCCGCGAAGCCACCGACTCGGCCAAGGCCGCTCTCGCCACCGAGGTGCTCCGTTCGCGGCTCACCGAACAGCTCGGCGCGCAGCTGGTGCCCTATCCTTTGATCGACTCCTTGGCGCACTCAAGCGCGGCGTTGGAGCTGACCGGCGGGATCCCCTGCGACGTGAAGGTCGCCTGCGCTCGCATGGTGGCCTCGCAAGCCGGCGCCCGTTGGGTCGTCATGACCAAAGTGAGCAAGACCAGCAATCTGATCTGGCTCCTCTCCGCGCAGCTCATCCGCGTCAGCACCGGTGAGATCATCCTCGACGACTCCACCGAGCTCAAGGGCGCGCCCGAGGAAATGGTCCGGGTAGGAGTACGCATTTTCGCCGATCGAGTAGCTCGCACGGTGCGCACCGGTGGCCACGCCGACGACTTCCCCAACGGAGAACCTGCTCCCTGAACGCTCCATCCTCGGGTGAGCCAGGCTCTTCCAT
>DASPUE010000101.1:0-2583 GCA_035623055.1 Gemmatimonadales bacterium | reverse complement strand
GTTCGCTGCCTGTCGTGCGACGCCTACGCTGCCCTGGTGAGCTCGTATGTGAGGGAGGACTCGCTCGCCGTAGCTATTCATGTTGCCAAGGAGTGGATCGCGCGGCAGCCGACGGGGCCTGAGTCATGGCGAGTGCTCGGCGACCTCCTGGTCCGGTCAGGCAGGTCTGCCGAAGGGAGACGTGCCCTCGCCGTTTCCGACTCACTGATTGGGGCCAAGGCCGGCCAGGACCTCGCGCGCAAGCGTGCCGCCGGCCCTGGGGATGGACATTGAGTCCGCCGCTCATCGAGGCCTGCGTCGAGCATCCCGGCTCGGCGGTGGCCGCCGCGAAGGCCGGCGCGGGACGGCTGGAACTCTGCGCTGCACTGTCCGACGGCGGGATGACACCGAGCGCCGGCATGATCCGGGTGGTGCGGGCGGCGGTGGCCGTCCCCGTCCATGTTCTCATTCGCCCCCGCGTTGGCGACTACGTTTTTGATCCGACGGAGTTGGACGTGATGGTCGCGGACATCCTCGAAGCCAGGCGCGGCGGGGTCGATGGCGTGGTGATCGGCGCGCTGACCGGCGCGAGAACCGTGGATCGAGATGCTGTCGCCCGGCTGGTCTCGGCGGCGGGGCCGCTCGGCGTCACCTTTCATCGGGCGGTGGATCAGACCGCAGACATTGTCGGGGCGGTGGAGACTCTGGCAAAGCTTGGCGTCCAGCGGGTACTGACCTCCGGCGGAGCGGCGACTGCGGAGCAGGGGATTCCAACGCTGCGACGCCTGGTGCAGTTGTTCGGCGGCCGCGTGACGATCCTGGCCGGGGGGCGGGTGCGCTCCGGAAACGCGGCTCGCATTGTCCGGGAGACGGGGGTGCGGGAGCTGCATCTCGGACCCCGCACGCCCGAGCGGGGCGATTTGGACGTCACCATGCTGGAGCAGGTCATTGCTGAAGTGAGGTCGTTTGACGGCGCGGAAACTGATCCAGTACCCCGGACGTACGTGCCCGACCCTACCAAGGAGTGAATCGCATGCACTCGCTATCGCGTGCCGCCTCGCTGTCTCTGGTCACGATGCTCTCCCTGATGGCCGCGCCCCTCTCCGGGCAACGGGCGCCCGATGAAGCGGCGATCCTGGCCACCGTCAAGCAGCTTTTCGACGGGATGCGCAAAGGGGACAGCGCGATGGTCCGCGCGACCTTTCACCCGCAAGCTTTTCTGGGGACCGCCGTCAGCCGACTGGGCGTGGCCCAGGTCACGGTGGACACGCTGCAGAGCTTCCTGAAGGCGGTCGCCAGCCCACACGATTCGGTGTGGGATGAGCGTACCCGCAACCCCATCGTGCATCAGGACAGCACGCTGGCGGTGGTATGGGTGGAGTACAGCTTCTACGTCGGGTCGCGGTTCAACCATTGCGGAGTGGATACCTTCCAGCTCGCCAGGGTTGGACCCGATTGGAAGATCATCGCGCTCACCGATACCCGTCGGCGCCGGCCCTGCCCCGAGCAATCCTGAGGCTACATCACGGACCGGAGCATCCATGGACGCCATCTCCTGGCAGGACTTCGAGCGGGTGGAACTGCGCGTGGGGACCATTGTCGGGGTGGACGATTTCCCCGAGGCTCGGAAACCCGCCTGGAAGCTGACCGTGGACTTCGGCCCCCTCGGGGTCAAGCGCTCCAGCGCCCAAATCACCACGCTTTACCGGCGGGAAGACCTGCTGGGGCGTCAGGTCCTGGCCGTGCTCAACTTCGCCCCCAAGCAGATCGGACCGTTTCGATCTGAGGTGCTGGTGACCGGGTTCACCCGTGAGGACGGTGCTATCGTGCTGGCAGAGCCGGAACGGGGTGTGCCGAATGGGGCCAAGCTGGTCTAAGCGGCCGGTGAGTGGCCTCACCGGCTAATTATCCCGACTGGCGCATCCCCCCTGACCCGCGCGACATTTCAGCCAACATGCATCCCTATCAGTACCCCGATTCGCACGTCTTCTACCGGAAACTCACCCGGTCCTTCCCCCTCATTACCCACGGTGAGGGGTGCTGGCTTACGGACGAATCGGGCAAGCGATATCTGGACGGTTCGGGAGGCGCGTTTGTCGCCAACCTGGGCCATGGGGTCCGGGAGATCGGCGAGGCGATGGCGGCGCAGGCCGCCAAAATCGCGTACCTGAACGGGACCGCCTTCACCAGCGCGCCCGTCGAAGCGCTGGCGGACGAACTGGCGACCCTCGTTCCCGCACCGCTCGACAAGTTCTACTTCCTCGGCAGCGGCTCCGAAGCGGTCGAGGCATCCCTCAAGCTGGCACGGCAATATTGGGTCGAGTTGGGGAGACCAGCCAAGCACAAGGTGATCGCGCTGTTCCCCGCCTACCATGGCAATACCCTGCTCGCGCTCTCGGCGTCGGCACGCGAGCACTACAAGACGTACTACCGCGAATGGCTCGTGGATGTGCATCGCATTCCGGCTCCCTATGCCTATCGCTGCGAATGCGGTGGATCGGCCACCTGTCCGGTCTGCTCGGGGAGCGGTCTCGAGAGCGCCATCCTCCAGCTGGGACCCGAGAACGTCGCGGCATTCATCGCCGAGCCGGTGGGCGGAAGCTC
>DASPUE010000100.1:0-2891 GCA_035623055.1 Gemmatimonadales bacterium | reverse complement strand
AGGCAGCTTCCTTGCGGATGGCCGCGTCGTACCGCCCCGGCTCTTTCCGGCGGCCGCCTACACTTGGACGCTCGGCGACACCTGCCCGTCAGCAGGTGCAGTCGTGCACCGGGTCGCGCGCGCCGGGGGTGTAGCTCAGCTGGAAGAGCAACGGCTTTGCAAGCCGTAGGTCGAGGGTTCGAGTCCCTTCACCTCCACAGATTCCGGACACTCACGCGTGTGAGAGTTCGGTAGGTCTGTCTCACTCTGGCTCCGGCTCCCTTGTCGCACTCTCTGGCCCGGCTCCGGTTCCGGGGCGACACTGGCTCCGGTACCTGTGTCCCACCCGTTCCATGGTCCGAACGGCTGTCTTGGCCTTGGCTTGGTGTCATCCGAGCCGAGGAGGCGGTCATGTTGACGGAGCTTTCGATGGTTGAGCAGCGCTATCTCGCCGTGCGCGAGGTGCTCGACACCGGAGCGACCGTGACCGACGTGGCCGCCCGCTATGGGGTGGACCGCCGGACCCTGCACCGCTGGCTGGTCCGCTATGCCAACGAGGGGCTTGGCGCCTTGGAGGACAAGAGCTCGAAGCCCGGCCACTGTCCGCACCAGCTGGCGCCGATCATCGAGGCTCGGATCATCGAGATGCGGCGGGCGCACCCGCTGTGGGGCCCTCGGACGCTCCTGGCCAAGCTGCGCAAGGAGTTCGACCAGGTGCCCTCGCGTTCGGGCATCTATCGCTGCCTGGTCCGCCACAACCTCATCGAGCCCAAGGCCCGTCGACGCCGGCGCAGCGACTACAAGCGCTGGGAGCGGTCCCGCTCGATGGAGCTCTGGCAGATGGACGTGGTGAGCCGGATCTACCTCTCAGACGGCACCAGCCTCTCGGCGGTCACCGGCATCGACGATCACTCCCGGTTCTGCGTCATCGCCAAGTTGGTGGCCCGGGCCACCGCCCGTCCGGTCTGCGATGCGCTGCTCGAGGGGTTCGCCCGCCACGGGATCCCCGAGCAGATCCTCACGGACAACGGTCGCGTCTTCACCGCCAAGGCGTCGAACAAGGCCTCCTTGGTGCTCTTCGATCGGATCTGTCACAACAACGGGGTGCGCCACATCTTGACGGCCCCCTATTCGCCGACGACGACGGGCAAGGTCGAGCGCCTGCACCGCACCATGCGCAGGGACTTCTTCGACCTCCACACGTTCGACACCATCGAGGCCACCCAGGCCGCGCTCGATGCGTGGGTGCTCAGCTACAACACGGAGCGAGAGCACCAGAGCATCGGCGACGTCGCACCCATCCGGCGCTTCGAGCTGGCCGCGGCGCGCACAAGCGAACCCCTCGAGATCATTGACGGCGACGTCACCGATGAAACAGCACCACCGGCGCGCCGAGTCAAGCGGGTGGTCGACGCCGGCGGGCGCATCAGCGTGCTCAAGTTCCGCTACCACGTCGGCAAGCATCTGGCCGGGTGCACGGTCGAGGTCGAGAACGCCCAAGGCCTCCTCCACGTCACCCACAACGGGGTCCTCGTCGCCACCCATGCCAAGCGCCACCTCGACGACGACGATGCCCGCTTCGAGGGCCGACCCAAGGCCACCAGGCCCTCCGCGCCCACCGTCGGCTTCGAGGTCCTGCGCAGCGTGGACAGCTCGGGCTCGGTCAGCTTCGCCGGCATCGGTTACCGCGTCGGCAACCGCTACAAGGGCCAAGAGGCAGGCGTGCGGGTCGTCGGCGATACGGTCCAGATCACGATCGACGGTCAGTTGGTGCGGACGCACAAGGCCCGCCACGACCGGTCGAAGGAATACGGGGCCATGGCCCAGCCCACCGGCAAAGCAAGGAGTCGCCGCGATGGTGTCGCATAGCTACCGGAGCCAATTCGGGACACGGGTGCCGAACCTGCACACGCCTCCCGCGGACGCCTCCCGCGGACACGCCTCCCGTGGACGGTGACCACCCCGAGGGGCAGGTGAGGCCATGGAGGCAGCCCGCGAGGGTGGAAGGTCCGTCCGAGGGCGGCGGTGGCGACCGGTTCCGGAGGCGCCGGCCGCGACGATGGTGCATGTACCGGCGCAGAGCTTCACGGTAAGGAATAGACCTGCACTTCGGCGATGTACATGGAGCCGGTCCCGGCTCCTTGCGTGTGCCATCCCGACGAGCTGGAGGGCGTGCCCTGGGGGGTCATCACGAGGTTGTAGTCGGCGAAGGCTCCGATGTTGGCGGCGTTGGTGTCCGAGAGGATGAGCTGGCGGTTCGCCCCCTGGCCCACGTAGAAGTTGACGTGACTGCCCGGCACCCACTCCATCCCGAGCGTCACGAAGTGCTGCGTGATGTCCTCACCGGCATCGACCACCTTTTGCGCCCAGGCCGGGTCCTGGCTGGAGCAGCCCCCGTAGTTGGACTCGACGATGTCGTTGAGGGGGTGGCCCGAGAGTCCATAGCTCGCCGGGAGGGATCCGCCCTCGAACACGTCCATCTCGTTGGCGTTGGCGTGGACGTTGTCGTCGTAGGGGAACCAGATGGCGGGGAAGAACCCGTTGGACATGTCGGTCACCTTGAAGTTGACCTGGAGGTAGAAGCCGCTCGAGGGGAACGTGAACAGCTTCTTGCCGGTCGCCGGATTGTCGGTGTCGACCATGGACTTGGTGGTGCCGTTGTTCGAAAGGGTCAAGCCGTTGTCGACGACCGGCGCGCCCGTGTAGCTCCCCCAGGCCCCCACGTCGGGCACCGGCCCGCCCATGACGCTGCTCCAGTTCGCGTCGAGGCTGGTGCCCTGGAACCTGTCGTCCATGACCATGGTCGCCGCCGAGTACCCGCTGGGCGTTGCCATGACCGGCTGGCCGAAGCCGGCTGTGCCCGAAGGCTGCGTCGTGGTCGTGGTCGTGGTGGGCGTGGGCGCGGTGGTCGG
>DASPUE010000099.1:0-2123 GCA_035623055.1 Gemmatimonadales bacterium | reverse complement strand
CGCGCTGGAGACCCGGCGGCCGGAGGTGAAGTGGGCGTTGCCCCCCGAGCTCCGGAAGATCGCCCGTCGCTCGCCGACGGTGGCCCCCGATCCCGACCGTATGGGGCAGTCGCTAATGCGCGCGAACTCGATCGATGACGTCCCCGAGCCGCTGCAGAGCAGCCTGCGGTCGCTGGTCGCCATGCTCAATGGACGCTTCGCGCTGATTCCCGCGGCGATCACCTTCGTGCCGGAGCAGTCGGGGGTGGTGCGCTCCGAGGTCTCCATGGTGCTGGCCGATTCCCGGACCGGCAAGGTGGTCTGGCGCACTGTCGCCTGGGGCCTCGGCGCGACGCCCACTCGAGCGCTGATCGCCGCGATGGAAAACGTCCTACCGCTCTGACGGACAATCGAATGGCCTACAACGTCACGCTGATTCCAGGCGACGGGATCGGTCCCGAGATCACCGCCGAGACGGTCAAGGTGCTGGAGGCGACGGGGGTCAAGTGGGAGTGGGACGAGCAGCTGGCCGGCGTCGCGGCTGTGGACGCCACCGGCACGCCCCTCCCCGATGCGACCATCGAGAGCATTCGGCATCGCAAGCTCGCGCTCAAGGGCCCGCTGACCACGCCGGTGGGGACCGGGTTTCGCTCGGTGAACGTCCAGCTCCGCAAGGAATTCGAGCTGTTCGCCAATCTTCGTCCCGCGCGGTCCTTCGTGCCGGGAGGCCGGTTCACCGAGGTAGACATCGTGCTGGTGCGGGAGAACCTGGAGGGGCTCTACGTCGGCGTGGAGCACTTCATCGCCATCGGTGGCGATCCCCGCGCGGTTGGGGAATCCACCGCGATCGTCACCCGGGCGGGGTGCGAGCGGATCATCCGATATGCGTTCGAGTACGCCATACGGCACGGCCGCAAGAAAGTCACGATCGTCCACAAGGCGAACATCCTCAAGATGGTGAGCGGGCTGTTCCTCGAGGTCGGCAAGCGGATCGCCAAGGAGTACGAGGGACGGGTGCAGTCCAACGACATGATCGTGGACAACTGCGCCATGCAGCTGGTCATGCGGCCGGATCAGTTCGATGTGATGGTCACCACCAACATGTTCGGCGACATCCTGAGCGACGAAGTCTCGGGGCTGGTCGGCGGACTGGGGCTGGCCCCCGGCGCCAACATCGGGACCCATGCCTCGATCTTCGAGGCGGTGCATGGCAGCGCTCCCGACATCGCGGGAAAGGGGATCGCCAATCCCGCGGCCCAGATGCTGGCCGCCGCCATGATGCTCGACCACCTCGGCGAGCTCGATCGGGGAAATCGGGTCCGCGCGGCCATCGAGCAGACCATCGTCAAGGACAACATCCGGACGCGCGACCTGGGCGGCACCGCGTCTACGCGGGAGTTCGGAGATGCCGTGGCCAAGCGGGTGGGGTGAGGTCCCCTGCGCCCGCTGCGGGGCGCGGGTGGAAGGGATCGCCTGGGGCACCCTTTGCCCCGCCTGCCGGACCGAACGCACCCACCGTGCAAATCGTCTCGCCAGCCGCATCTCCCTGCCGGCAACCGCGCTCGTCGCCCTGTACGTCATGCTCCGGACCCCGCCGATCCCGTTGGCGCGGATCTATGGGGTCATCGCCGTCCTGGTGACTTATATCGTCGTCCGCAAAGTGGTTCAGCGGGTTGCCATCGAGTTCTTGCCTCGATGACCTTCACCGCAGGGAGTTGCACCATGAACAGATCGCACGCACCATCGCATTCCCGCCGCTCGCCCCGTCGCGGGGCACTGCTCGCGCTGGCGCTCATGCTCCTCGGCGCGCCGCTCGCGGCCCAGACGAGCCTCACGATCTACAACGACGGCCGGGTGCTGGTCCGGCGCGACATCCCGATGGATATCGCGCGCGCAGAGTCCCAGCACACCGTCGTCACCGGTCCCATGGACCCCGGCACGCTCTTCTCGCTCGATCCAGACGTGAACCTGGCGGTGGGCGCCTACGATGGCGGCACCGACCAGCAGAGCGCCATCCGCCGGGCCCTCGGCCGGCGCCTGACCTTCCGGGTCGGCAAGGATACTGTGAGCGCGGAGGTGGTGGGGGTGGACCCCGAGCGCTACAAGCTGCCTGACGGATCGATCACCTTTCAGGCCCCCGGGGT
>DASPUE010000098.1:0-2065 GCA_035623055.1 Gemmatimonadales bacterium | reverse complement strand
CTGTTGAGCAGGTTCCGCGCATCGACGAAAGCGGTCAGGGTAGTTCGGCCGATGCTGATCCCCTTGGAGAGTCGCAGGTCCACCAACTTGAGCGTCGGGAGGTTTGCCGTGTTGGGCCCCGATGTGGTAAAGCCGCACGGCTCGCCGGAAAAGGTCCCGGCATCGCCGGGCAGCCCACTGAAACAGCTGGTGTAGGGGGTTCCCGAGGCGACTCGCGCGTCGGCGTAGACCCCGACCTGGCGAAGGAGCCCACCCAACACCGGTGAAGCCGAGCCAGTCTGATACAGGATCGCTGCCGTCACCGTGTGGGCCCGGGTCTCGGCGAACGGTGCCGAGAAGTAGTCGCTGTGCACGAAGCTGTAGCTCAGCCAGACCAGGCCCCGAGGGCCGATCGTGCGGGTCGCCAAAAGATCGAGTCCCGTGGCCGTGCGATCGGGGCCGTTGGTCAGAACCGGGAGCGCGATGTTGCTCACACTCTGCGGGTCGAACCAGGCAGTGAAGTGGGTGGCGAGGGCACCCTGGTCCTTCCTGGTCCAGAGGGCCGCATCCAGCGTCGTGCGACCGAGCAGGTAGTGCCCACCGATCTCACCCACCACCGATCGCTCGAAATCCACGTTGCTGCCGTAGGCCTGGTTGTTGGTGACATTGAAGTCGGTGTTCACTCCCTGATAGACGGCACTCAGATCCGGCATCTGGGCCGTCCAGGTGATCGACCCCCGTACCGTGAGCCGTGAACTGACCTCCTGTGAGATGCCGAACCGCGGGCTCAGCCGAGAATGGCCCCCATCCTCGATCAGGCCAGCATACTGGTCCACGCATGCGACTGGCAGCGGCCTCTGCCCCGGGGTGCATCCGGCGGCGGGGGCCGTCGGATTGGCCGGACTGAACCCATTCATCGTGGAGATCCTGGGGAACCAACGCAGCACGCCGAGGGTGTCGGCAAAGTAGTATGGCCGCTCCGCTCCGCTCGAGAAATGGTCATACCGGAGTCCGGCCTGAAGCATCGTTTGACCTGAGGTGATGTCGTAATCGCCGTACACGGCCAGGCGCCGGGGCGACTCGATGTAGGCGTCCGACATGGCCTGACTGGTGAGCCCCGACGAGTAGTAGTCGATGGTGTACTTCACCACCTCTGCTCCGAGCCGGAAGTGCCGGCCAGAGCCGAACCGCCCATCGAGGACTGCCTTCCCCACCACCCGATCTTCCTGCGACAGAGTGAGCCTGCCGATCGGTCCTCCGCTCTCCAGGAATTGCGCGCCGAGCCCATAGGGATTGGTGCGATACTGCGCGATGGGCTGGTACTGCGCCGTATTGGACAGATCGTACGGGCTCCGGCGCCCCGAGTTGGTGCGAAAGTCGTTGACCAGATGATCGTCGACCGGAAAGGTGTTGGCGTCGAAGCGGAAGTGGAGTGGGGAAAGCAGGAACCCGCCGAACGGATCCCGGATGGAGAGTTCGCCGGAGGGATCGAGCGGGCCATCGGTGGCGCGATCGGTTTGCCAGGAGAGATGGGCTTCCGCGCTCAGGAGGAGTCCCTCGCGCTGGCTGAGCTTTCCGAGCCAGCTTCCAGTCACTACCCGGCTCCAGTCACGGGTCGCCCCAAGGCTGGGCAGATCGTAGAGGCTCAGATAGTCGAAGACCTGGGACTGGAGCTGGCTTCCGAGAGCCGTGATCTCGAGACGCTGGTGCTCGCCCAGCTGGTAGCCCACCCTGCCGAGGAGCGAATAGTTGGAGGTGGCGCTCGCGGGAATCCGGATTCCCGGGGACGGGACGAACTTGAGCACGTCGACCGAGCTGGTACCGCCACCCGGCTGATTCACGGTGACGACCGTGTCCACCCCGGCGGAGAGGTAGACGGGCGAGGCGTTCTGATCCATCCCAAGGCGCTCCGAGCCCTGCCCCTCGCCAACGGCCGCCAGATTGATCGACAGCCGCCCGGCCTGTCCGTCGACAGCCATGGTGACCCGATTGAAGTCGAGGCCACCGCCGGTCCCGAAGATGGCGTCGGTCGCCCACCCACCGGTGGCGCTCAGGTGGCGCCCGCCCTCGGGTATCGCTCGGCGAC
>DASPUE010000097.1:0-3212 GCA_035623055.1 Gemmatimonadales bacterium | reverse complement strand
CGTCTCGCGCCTCCGGACCATTCAGGTCTTCGTGACCGGAGAGGTGACCCGCCCGGGCTCATTCCAGATTTCGGCCGCCGGGACGGCGCTCACCGCCTTGTACGCGGCGGGCGGGCCCAGCGTGAATGGCACCTTCCGGCGGGTGGAGATCCGGCGAGGCGGCGCCCTGGTCGACTCCCTCGACCTCTACGACTATCTGCTCCGAGGAGACAACAGTCACGACGCCCGGCTCGACAATGGCGATGTGGTCTTCGTCCCGCCGCACTGGTCGCGAGTCAAGGTGACCGGTGAGGTTGTCCGGCCCGCCATCTACGAGCTCAAGCCTGCGGAGACCCTGCGCGATCTGCTCTCCGCTGCCGGAGGATTCAATGCCAAGGCCCTCCGCCGCCGGGTGCAGATCGACCGCATCCTTCCCCCGGCCCAGCGCCGGCCGGGCGGCTTCGACCGGGTAGTTCTCGATCTCGCCAGCGAGCAGTTCGTGGATGATCTGGGACCACCCTTCCCTATGGCCCCGGGAGATTCGGTCATGGTGCTCGCCGTAGCCGAGCGCCGGCGCGACGTGATTCAGGTGAAGGGGGAGGTCTGGACACCGGGTGCCATCGGTTGGACTCCGGGGATGCACCTCAGCGACGCCATCCGGCTCGCCGGCGGGCCCAAGCCCGACGTGTATCTCGATCAGATCCTCGTCTCGCGACTTCAGAGCGACTCGACCAGGCTCCAGCTCCGCTCGAGCTTCAAGGACTCCGCGGGAGCAGTCACCGAGGACCTGCCGCTTCGCGAAGATGATGAGATCACCGTCTACTCGAGGACCACATTCCGGCCCGTGCGCTACGTGGCGGTGACCGGGGCCGTGCGCAAGCCTGGGCGGGTGCCGTACCGGGAGGGGATGACGCTTCGAGACGCCTTGCTGCAGGTCGAAGGACTCCGCGAGGAGGCCCTGATCACCGAGGCGGAAATCGCCAGGCTCCCCGACGACAGCGTGCGCCGGGGCGGGGTCGTGGCCACGACTTTCCGGGTCCCGCTCGACTCGACCTATCTATTCGACCGCGGTCCCGCGGGTCGGTATCTCGGCCCTCCGGGCCAGGCGACAGCCGCCGCCGGCGCCCCCGAAGTGCCGCTCAAGCCCTACGACAATGTGCTGATCTTCCGCCAGCCGGAATGGGAGCTGCAGCGGTCGGTTTCCATCATCGGCCAGGTGCGCTTCCCGGGGCGCTACGCGCTGATCACCCGCACCGACCGGCTCCTGGATCTGATCGAGCGTGCCGGCGGCCTCACCAAGGAGGCCTATCCTGCCGGGGTGCGCTTCTTCCGGTCCAAGGATCGCGGCGGGCGCATCGGCATCGATTTGCCCCGGATCCTCGATAACCCGAAGGATCGCGACAACCTGGTGCTGGCCGAAGGCGATTCCATCGTGATTCCCGAGTACGTGCCCGTGGTGTACGTGCGGGGACAGGTGAACTCCCCGACGGCCGTGAACTACGTGCCGGGCAAGAATCTTGATTTCTACGTGGAGGCGGCGGGAGGCTACAGCCGGACTGCGGACCAGAGCAGGCCCTACGTGACTCAACCGAATGGAAAGGTGGAGAGTGTCAGGCGCCGGTTCTGGGTACTTCCCGACGCGGTGCCCCACCCACTGGCTGGGGCAGAGGTCTTCGTACCCTATTTCGACCCGAAGGAGCGGCGCGATTGGCTGGTGAGCGCCACCTCACTCGCGCAGATCATCGCCGCGCTGGCCACTACCGTCCTGGTGGTCAAGAACCTCAAGTAGGTGGCCCCTCAGAGATCCTCGACCCGGCGCACCCCCCCACCTTCCTTGCTGCGGGTCTCCTGGCGCACCGGCATGCCGGCCAGCGAGGGCTCGTAGTCGGGGACCAGTCGCCTGAGCAGGGAGCGCAGTTCCTCATCCCCCCACCCCTCCTGTGCTGCCATGATCAGGTCTCCGACCACCGTGGTCACGCCCACCGGCAGCGCCGCGTTACGGGCGCGGAGCACCTTCGGGTGCTCGGTGTGGGAGGCGAACTCCGCACTGAAGAACAGCTCTTCGTAGAGCTTCTCTCCGGGGCGGGTACCGCTGAAGCGGATCTCGATGTCTCGCCCTACCTCCTTGCCTGACAGGCGGATCAGGTCGGCGGCGAGATCAGCGATCTTGACCGGCTCCCCCATGTCCAGCACGAAGACTTCCCCACCTCGGCCCAGAGCTCCCGCCTGCAGCACCAGCTGCACCGCTTCCGGGATCGTCATGAAATACCGGCGCATCTCCGGGTGGGTGACCGTCACGGGTCCGCCGGCGCGGATCTGGGCCAAGAACGTCGGCACCACGCTGCCTCGGCTGCCGAGTACATTGCCGAACCGAACGGCGACGAAGTTGCGCCCGTGCTCTTCGGCCGTGGACTGGACGATCTGCTCCGCCACCCGTTTGGTAGCGCCCATGACGCTCGTGGGGCGTACCGCCTTGTCGGTGGAGATCAGCACCAGGTGCTCGGCGCCGCTCTCGAACGCGGCCTCGACCAGGTTCCTGGTGCCCAGGATATTGTTAAGCACCGCTTCGGCAAGATTCTCCTCCATCAGCGGCACATGTTTGTGGGCCGCCGCATGGAAGACCGTGGATGGCGCGAAGCGCTCGAACACCTGAGCGAGCTGCCCGGGATTCTTCACGTCGGCGATCACGGCAGACAGCGGCACATGCGGAAAACGCTGTCCCAGCTCCTGCTGGATGCTGAAGATCGAGTTCTCGCCGTGGCCCAGCAGCACCACCCGCGAGGGCTCGAGGGCACAGACCTGTCGGCACAGTTCGGCGCCAATGGAGCCTCCCGCTCCGGTCACCAGCACCGTCCGTTCGGTGACCAGATCCTGAATCTGGTGCATGTCGATCCGGACTGGCTCCCGGCGCAGCAGGTCCTGGATTTCCACGTCTCGCAGTGACCCGGCCTGGAGGCGCCCCGAGATGATCTCCGAGAATCCCGGAAGGATCCGAACATGGGCGCCCGCCGCGGTCGCCAACTGCACCACCTGGCGTACCGTTGTGCCCGGGGCGCTCGGCATGGCGATCAGGACCTCGGCCACCTGCAGGCGGCGGCACAGCGTCGTGACTTCCTTCAGGGATCCCAGTACCGGCAACCCGTGCAGACGATGATTCCGCTTGAACGGGTCATCGTCGACGAGTCCAACCGGCTCCAACCCCGAGTGGGAAAGACTCTCGATCTGCTTGATCA
>DASPUE010000096.1:0-6497 GCA_035623055.1 Gemmatimonadales bacterium | reverse complement strand
GCCTGACGCCTGACGCCTGACGCCTGACGCCTGATACCTGACGCCTGATACCTGATACCTGACGCCTGACCCCCGCTTCAAGGCTCGAGCGCAATGGTCTTCCCCAGCCCGGCATAGAGGTAATCGGATCCGTATTCCTCTTTGAGCGCCGCGAAGGCCGGCTCTCCGGTGCAGTGGCCCGGCGCCATCTGGGCGATGTGCCAGGTGCGATGCAGGCGCTCCACCAGCGCCCCGATGATCGAATCGGGGCTTGCCACCAGATGGAGTCCGCCGAACAGAATGCGGAGGGGAGTGCCGGGCGTTGTCGCCGCGGCGACGATGCGCTCGATACCGGGATGCGAACAGCCCACCACGAGGATCCCACCTTCGGGTGTGGTGAGGACGAGTGACAACTCCCTGAGCTCCAAGGTTCCCGGCGTCTGCGAAACCAGCGAAACGAGCCGGATCCCCGGAGCGATCGTCACCGTTGAATCCACCAGGATGATATTAGCCGCCGGCCAGAGCGTCCCCGCGGCGATTCGCTCGGGGACCACCCCGGCGAAGTAACGCATGGAGTCTGGGAGCGACGGCGTCGCTCGATAGAAAGTGCCGGGTACACCCGAGCCGAAGATGCCGAAGCCTTCGCGCGGCGCGTAGATGGAGACGTGAGGATTACGCTCGAGAACGACGCTCAGTCCGGCGGTGTGGTCGCTGTGCCGGTGGGAGATGACGACCAGGTCCAGCCGGCTCAAGTCGACGTGGAGCCGGTCCACGTTGCGGGCGAAGATCTCCGCGTTATTCCCGGTGTCGAACAGAATGCGCTTGCCCTGGTACTCGATGAGGGCGGCAAAGCCCCAATCGCGGGTAAGCCCAGGGGCACCGCCGAACGCGTCGTAGAGGATGGTGACGCGAGTGGGTGCCGGTTCGGCAGGCAGCCGGGCAGGGAGCGAGAACGCGGTGGCGAACAGCAGGACCGGGATCATCTGGTGCTCCTGGCAGAGGGGCGCGAGATCACACGGTGGAACCGCTCAGGGAAACTGCTCGCCCGCTCGCCGGAACGCCAGCACGATTTCAGCCGTGTTGCGTCACCGCTTCTCCAGCTGTGCTACCCAGATGTCGCTCTCCTGTGCGCCGAGGGTGAAGTAGAACATCCGCCCGTCGGTGCTGAACCCGTAGCGGGTGTGCTGTCGGGTGGGGTCGTCGAATCGCACCAGGAGTCGAGAGTTGCCGCCTGCCGCCGGCACCGCGCGGATCGAGGAGCCGTGGGGACTCTTGGCGACGTAGTAGACAGTCTTGCCATCGGGGGACCAGGCGGCGTAGAAAGCCTCTTCGCCCGTGGGGGAGTTGGGGACCAGCAGGCGCGACGCCCCCGCGGAGGACATCACCCGGAGCCCATCGGCACTGTGGTATGCGATCAGGTCCTCCACCGGTGACCAACGCGCGAAATCGCCGGGGACGGAGATGGTCCGCATCGCGCCCCCGTCCAGCGGCACCAGGACGAA
Source organism: Gemmatimonadales bacterium (assembly GCA_035623055.1). Lineage (GTDB taxonomy): Bacteria > Gemmatimonadota > Gemmatimonadetes > Gemmatimonadales > GWC2-71-9 > JADJOM01. The sequence continues at coordinate 5,016 of DASPUE010000096.1, read as the reverse complement.
CGTCGATGCGGCGAGGAAGGTCGACGCGGCCCCCGACTCTCCGCCGGCCGGGATGACCTCGGCCAACAGCTCGTGCCCATCGGGGGACCAGGTGGGGTCGAGCTCGTGGGACGGGCTACTGGTGCGCTGGACCAGGCCGGACCCGTCGGCTGCCATGGTGTAGAGGTCGCGATTGCCGGCCCGCATGGAGTGGAAGGCGATCTGGCGCCCGTCGGGTGACCAGGCGGGGCTGTACGCTCCAGCCGAATCGGTGGTGAGCTGAATCGCCTCCCCTCCGCCTGTCGGCATCTTGTAGATCTGCCAGCTGCCGCTTCGATCCGAATTGAAGACCAACCACTTTCCGTCCCGAGTGACATCGACTTCCTCGATCGACTGGTCTCCTGTCGTCAGGGGCCGAGCATCGGCAATCGAGATGACTCGTGCCGGGGAAACCGGTATCGACCAGATGTTGGAGAAGGTGCGGAAGCGGGCGTAGGCGAGGTGCTTTCCGTCGGCGGAAAGAGTGATCGTGTGGGCATCGGCTCCGGTAGTGAGCCGCTCCGCCTCGCCCTCCGGTGCTCCCGACGCGTTGACTCTGATCCGGTAGACGTCTCGGCTCCCACCCCGATCCGAGACCCAGAAGAGGTGCCGGCCTTCCGGGCCCCACGCCGGGCTGGTATTCAGATGCTGGTCTGCCGTCACCCGGACCGCTGGGTCGCCGTTCACCGGCACCACCCATATAGAGGAGGCGAGCTCGTTCCCGAAGTAGGCGCTGCCGAAGACGAAGACCGGATTCTCCGACACACCGGCGAGCCTGGTGCCGTCGGGGGACCAGGACAGCGAGTACACGTCGCGCACCCCGGTGAGCTGAGTGGCGGGCCCGCCGTCCACAGGTACGATGGTGATATTGGGGCCGATGCCGGTGCTGTAGGCGATTCGCTTCCCGTCTGGCGACCAGGCGAATCCGGCGAGGCGGCTGAAGGCGGTGGTAGTCGACTCGGGCGCCAGCGGCTCCAGCCGTACGATTAGTCGCGACTGTCCGCCTAGCGCCGGCACCACTGCGATCCCCTCGTCCCCCTGATAGGCGATCCGAGCGCCGTCCGGTGACCAGCGCGGCCAGCGATATCCGCGAGAGGAATCGGCGGTGAGCGCGATGGTACGCCCGCCGCCCACCTGTCGCACAAAGATCTGCATCCGGGCGACGGGGCCCGCCGCGTACGCCACCAGACTGCCGTCAGGGGAGAGAGCGGGGTCGACCTCGAGCCCCGGATCGCGGGTGACCTGCACCGTCTGGCCGATGGTGAGCGCGGCGTCGCGGCGGCCAAGCCGAAGACTCAGCAGCACGGCCGCCAGGAGGAGCCCGATGACGACGCTGCCGGCGATGATCGCCCGGCTCCTCGACACCTGCGCTATGGGCCCCGTCTGCGCAATCTGTGGACCCGATAGCGCCTCGGCGAACTGCCCGACCGGGTTGAAGCGGTCCGCCGGATTCTTGGCCAGCGCCCGCTCGACTGCTGCGGCGACCAGACTGGGAACCGCGGGGCGGAGCTGGGTGATCGGAGTGGGCGCCGAAGTCAGGTGTTGGTGCACCAGGCTCTGAAAGGTGCGTCCGGTGAAGGGCGGCTGGCCGGCCAACATCTCGTAGAGCACGCAGCCGAGGGCGTAGAGGTCGGTTCGGCCATCGACGTCACGGTCGCCTGCGGCCTGCTCGGGGCTCATATAGGCCGGCGTGCCGAGGGTGAGTCCCGTTTCGGTCAGCCGCTCGGCGCCGGCGTCGCGCACTGCGCGCGCGATTCCGAAATCGGCGACCATGGCGTGGCCGCTCTCAAGCAGGATGTTCTCGGGCTTGATATCCCGGTGCACCACGCCGTGACCGTGGGCGTAACTCAGGGCATCCGCTACCTCGCGGGCGATGCGGAGCGCATCGTCCAGCGGGAGCTGCTTCTCCCGGGCGAGCCGCTCGCGCAGCGATTCGCCCTCGACAAAGGGCATGACATAATAAAGGAAAGCACCGGAATCCTCGGGCGTCTGTCCCGAGTCGTAGAGCGGCAGGATGTGCGGGTGATGCAGGTTGGCGGTGGTGGCGATCTCCCGCAGGAAGCGTTCGGGGCCGAGGGCGTGGGAGAACTCCGGCCGCAGCACCTTGAGGGCCACCTTCCGGTGGTGCTTGAGGTCCTCGGCCAGATACACAGTGGCCATGCCGCCGTGGCCCAGCTCCCGCTCGATGCGGTAGCGGTCGGCGAGAGCATCCTGAAGTCGGAGGGGTGGGTCGGCCACGGGGCCCCATGGGGAAGGGTGTCGAAACTTCACCCATGGTAGCCGGCTTGGCCAGTGAGGCGGCCGGAGCGCGTCGGGGGAAAGCCTCGTGGCCCAAGCCGCGCGGAGGAAGCCTCGCGGCTGATGCCGCAGAGATGAGGACTCGCGGCTAAAGCCGCGGCTCGGCTGGTGTCACTGAAGTGACTGGTTCGGTGGTCGCTCTAGCGACGAGGCGTCCGTGGCTCAGGTCCTGAGCGCCGTCGTTAGTCCGATAGCCGTCAACGCGGTTCCGGTCCAGAAGAGGAACATCCACTTGAGCAGATCGGACCGGAGGCGCTCGAGGCCGACGTCAAGGCGGGCCTCGAGCTGACCGATCCGGGCCTCGACCCGGGCTTCGAGTTCTCCCATCCGGGCCTCGACCTGTCCCAACCGGGCCTCGATGCGGGCCCAGTTGAGGTCGTTCTGCTCCCGAAGCTCCTGACGATAGGTAGCGTCCACCTGGTTGAACCACTCAACGAGATCATTGGCGATCTCGTCCCCAAGAGTGTCGTAGAACCGCTTGGACAGTCTCGCGGTAACGGGCATCAGCTCATTCCATTGAGATCGGAGCCCTGACACTACGATACGCTCGGCGGGGTCGATGGCGCAATTGCACAGGTCGAGGGTGCATGATGACGCAGACAGGCAAGGCGAACACGGTGGCGGAGTTGTCGCTTTAGCGACATCGGCCGAGCCGTCGCTTGAGCGACGAGGTGTATTCGCTGGCGACGAGGCGCCCGGGACGACGTATCATCTCGTGGTCGCATTGACGTATGGCTCTAGCGAGCCCGTCCTCCGGCGCGCACTTTCTCCCCCTTCGCCTTCCTCGAACCGCGGGGGACCAATGGGTGTCATTCCGCTGGCCGACGTCTCGCGCCGCCCGTCACGCATGTCGCTGGTGACGGCGACTCTGGTCGTGGTCAACGTCCTGGTGTTTCTGGTCGAGGTCGCCGGCGGGGATGCCTTCGTGAATCAGTGGGCGCTGATTCCCGCGGACATTGTCGCGGGGCGCCATCTGATCACGATCGTCACTGCCATGTTCATGCACGCCAGCTGGTCCCATATCATCGGCAACATGGTCTTTCTCTGGGCCTTTGGCCCGGAGATCGAGGACTCGATGGGGCGGGGACGGTACCTGGCGTTCTATCTGCTCGGGGGTCTCGCCGCCACTGCGGGACAGGTCGTCGCTTCTCCGGGCTCGACCGTTCCCAACCTGGGGGCGAGCGGTGCCATCGCGGCGGTCATGGGCGCCTTCCTGGTCACCTATCCGCGGGACGAGATCCGGTCGCTGCTCTTCCTCTTCTTCTTTGTACGGGTGACGTACATCCCGGCGGCACTCCTCGTCGGCGTCTGGTTCCTGATGCAGTTGGTGAGTCTCGGGTCCCTGACCCAGCAACCCTCGGGGGGCGTGGCCTACGCGGCCCACGTGGCGGGGTTCATCTTCGGCTCGATCGCGGCGCGGTTTTTCGAGCGAGGGGAGAGTTCCGTGTAGTCATCGCGACCTGATGGACGACTATTGCACCCACTCCGGGAAGTGCCGTACCAGGGTGACGTACTCACTTACCACGGTGAGTCCGCAGACGAAGAGAAACGCCAGCAGCTTCATATTGGCCCAGGTGTCCTCGAAGGCCTCGCCCTGGATCCAATCCCACCAGCGCGGCGTCAACCAGAAGTAGAGCGCCTCCTTGAAGTCATCCCAGTCGCCGAAGAACGTCCGCCACACCAGCACGTACACCGGCAGGTTGAGGACGATGAGCGCCAGGGCGAAATGGATCCGATGCATGGCAGCCGCCGGCGCGGCGCCATGAACCTGGAAGAGCTGATTCACCACTAGGCCGCCAGCCGATAGCGCTCCTGCAGCACACAGGCGCTGAGGATGATCATCAGGACCTGATCGTAGGCGACTCGGCTCCCCTGATCCATCGCCGGGAGGCGATCCAGCAGCGCGACCACTGCTCGACGGTCGAAGAAGGGGAGCTCCGCCAGAGTCTGGCCCCGCAGGGTGTCCTCGAGCAGGGTGTGTAGCCGCTCGCCCGGGTGCAGGGTCGCGGGAGGACTCAGGAAGGGGTGCTTCTGGCGTCGATAGACCGTGTCCGTGATGACCGGTCGAGCGGCCTCGCGGAGCACGTACTTCTCCGTCATCCCCCGGATCTTGAGCGACACCGGGAGCGAGACCAGGACTTCAACCAGTCGATGATCGAGGAAGGGTACCCGCCCCTCGATCGAATGCGCCATCTCCATCCGGTCGCCCAGCACACAGAGGATGTAGCCCGGCAGCGCCGTCTTGGACCAGAGATACAGCGCCTGGTTGACGGCATCTCGACCCGCAAGCTGTCCGCGGATGTCGAGACTGTTGAGCAGATGCCGATACGGCTCCTGACTCGCGTAGCGGGTCCGGAGCTCTGGGGTCAGGAGCTCATGCATCTTGAGGCCCCTGGCGGAGAAGACCTCGAACCAGCTCGGCACCGTGCCGAGGATCCGGCGGACGCTGTCCATCGGCGCGCTTGCGCCATCGGCCAAGAGCAGCCCGCGCGACACCGGGTTGGTGGCCTCCAGCTCGGCGAGCATTGCCGGAATCGTCGCGGGGTCCTGTCCCTCGGTGTTGTAGAGCAGCATGTCACGGCGGAAGTGGGCGTAGCCACCCAGGATCTCATCCGAGCCTTCGCCGGTGAGCACCACTTTGTATCCCGCGTCCCGCACCGCTCGGCTCAGCAGGTACTTGGCCACGCCGTGGGCGTTGAG
>DASPUE010000095.1:0-2527 GCA_035623055.1 Gemmatimonadales bacterium | reverse complement strand
CTGGGACTCGCGGGCGGTAATTCCGATGCCCACGAACACCACGGCGAACGCCTCGCCATGGGGTGCTCTGGCACCCTCGACGATTGCCGAGGCCAGCTCGAGGCCGGGGAGGCCGGGGCCGGAAAAGACCGGGAGCTTCTGGCCCCGCACCAGAGTGTTCATTCCATCAATGGCGGAGAGCCCGGTTTCGATGAAGTCTGAGGGCCGGGCCCGGCGGGACGGATTGAGCGGGGCTGCCCAGATGGGCCGGATTGCTTCTCCGACGGGGGCCGGCAGGCCGTCGAGTGGCTGCCCCATTCCATTAAAGACACGCCCGAGCAGTTCTCGGCCCACCACTGCGGTGGCCACATCGCCGGTGAGGGTGATCTCCGCCGCTCCGGGCGACAGGCCGACCGTTTCCTCCAACACCTGCAAGACGGTCATCTGCTCCCCCGCATCGATCACCTGGCCTCGGCGCGGCGGCTGGCCGGGGCTCCGGATGACCGCCCATTCTCCCATCGCCACCACCGGCGTTCCCTGCAGGTACACCAGCGGGCCTCCCGCCCCCTGGGCGCCGTGGTAAGTGCGTGGCAGCGTGGTCATGGGGTCCCCGTCGCGCCGGCCAGCGCCGTCAGGGCGGCTTCGGCTTCAGACACCCGGCTGGCCAACTCCATCTGGGGTGACCAGCGGACTGCGCTCAGGGTGCGGCGCAGGGGGCCGATGGCCAGTTGCTCGAAGGTCGCGCCGCGACCCAGCGCGGCGAGGCCGGCCTGATAGGCGGATCTGGCCAGGAGCGCGAGCCGATAGGTCTTCTCGATCGGGGAGAAGGCGTCGTTGGGGTCGAAGGCGGATTGGCCAAGCACGGTCTCGCGCACGATGCGCGCGACCTCGAGCAGCAGGCGATCCCGATCCTGCAGGGCTTCGGGGCCGATCAGACCGGCGATCTCGCGAAGCTCCAACTCGCGCTGCAATAACTCCAGAATCTCGCGTCGCAGGTCCGGCCATTCGGCGCCCCCGTGCTCGACGAACCATGGAGCGGTTTGATCGGCGTGCAGCGAATAGCTGGTCTCCCAGTCGACGGCGGGGAACTGCCGCTGATGCGCGAGCGCGGGATCGAGCGCCCACAACGCCCCGACCACCCGGAGCGAGGCCTGCGTCATCGGCTCGGAGAAGTCTCCTCCGGGCGGAGAGATGGCGCTGATGACGGTGAGCACGCCGGTGCGCTCGGGCCTACCGAGCGCTCGCACCCGTCCCGCTCGTTCATAGAACTTGCCGAGGCGGTTGCCGAGATAGGTCGGATATCCTTCTTCCCCCGGCATCTCCTGCAGGCGGGCGGCGATCTCGCGAAGGGCCTCGCCCCAGCGAGAGAGGCTATCCGCCATCACGGCGACCCGGTACCCCATGTCGCGATAGTATTCCGCGACGGTGATCCCGAGATAGACGGAGGCCTCGCGCGCGGCGACCGGCATGTTGGAGGTGTTGACCACCAGCACGGAGCGGTCCATGATCGAGCGGCCGGTGCGGGGATCCACGAGACCCGGGAACTCCGTAAGCACCTCCGCCATCTCGTTGCCGCGTTCCCCGCAGCCGATGTATACGACGATGTCCGCCTCGGCGTACTTTGCCAGCGCCTGCTCGATCACCGTCTTTCCGGTGCCGAATCCTCCGGGAACCGCGACGCTCCCGCCTTCCGCCACCGGAAAGAGGAAGTCGAAGACCCGCTGTCCGGTCACGAATGGCTGGGTACTGGCCACCCGCACCGCACTGGGGCGCGGCTGACGGACCGGCCAGGCATGGGCCAGATGGAGCGCGGTCCCGTCCTCCAGCTCGCCAATCGAGTCTCGAATGGTGAAATCACCGGCGTCCAGCCGCCGGAGCCGGCCGTGGACGCCGGGGGGAACCAGCACCCGGTGCATGAACCCAGGCCGCTCCGGCACCGCGCCTAACACATCGCCGGGGCCGATCGTGTCACCGGGCCGGAACTCCGGGGCGAAGTGCCACCGCTGGCCGCTGTCCAACGTCTCCGCCGAGACTCCAGGTTGGATGAAGTCGCCGGTCCGATCGGCCATCGACCGGAGCGGTCGGCCCACCCCATCGAGGACGCTTCCCAGGAGGCCCGGGCCCAGCTCGACGGTCAACGCCCTTCCCGTGGGCAGCACGTTTTCTCCGACGCGAAGACCGGTCGTGTCCTCGTAGACCTGGATCGTTCCCCGATCGCCTTCCAGGCGAATGACCTCTCCCAGCAAGCCCCGGTCGCCCACCTGCACCAACTCGTAGAGGGAGGCACCAGCCAGCCCCACCGCTTCGGCCAGGGCGCCGCTCACCCGGATGATCCGTGGCTGGGTCACCTGAGCCTCACTCGGTAGCCGACCACCTGGCGGAGCAATTCGATCACGTAGGCCTCCGCGCTCTCCGGGCGTGCCTCCCATCGCGGCCCGGGGAAGGGCACCACCATCGGCAGGGCGCGACGCCCGAGCGCTCGGTGCAACTCCTCGGGCAAGTGTTCGTAGAGGGTGTCTTCCAGCAGGATGACACCGACCTCGGGATC
>DASPUE010000094.1:0-12415 GCA_035623055.1 Gemmatimonadales bacterium | reverse complement strand
CTCGAGAACCGCTCCGCCGGTGTTCGATGCAGCGCCTTGGCGACTGCCGCTGAGAGGCCAGCGGCAAGATCGGGCCGGACCACGCGGAGGGGCGTGGGATCCGTAGCGAGCCGCTTGGCGATGATCGCCTGTGCATTGGGGCCGGTGTATGGCGGTTCACCGGCCAGCATTTCATAGAGCACGCAGCCGAGGGCGTAGATGTCGGTCCGGGCGTCGATGTCGCGTGATCCGCTCGCCTGTTCCGGGCTCATATAGGCGGGGGTGCCGATGGCCATCCCGGTGCCGGTGATGGAGTCGACGGGGGCAGGCCCTGGTCCGGTGACGTGGGGGCCGGAAGGATGCAGCGCCTTGGCGACGCCGAAGTCGGCCACGAGGGCATGGCCATCGGCGAGGAGAATGTTCTCCGGCTTGATGTCTCGATGGACCACGCCGTGCCGGTGGGCATAATCGAGGGCGTCTCCGGCTTCCCGGACGAGCCGGACCGCCTCTTCCACCGGAATCTGGGTCTCGCGCTTGAGCCGGTCGCGGAGGGTCTCTCCCTCGACGAAGGGCATGGTAAACCAGAGCTGTCCGCCAGCTTCACCCGAATCCAGAACACCGCAGATGTGGGGATGCTGAAGCTTGGCGGCGAAGCGGATCTCCCGCGTGAACCGATCGGGACCCAGCGTGGCGGCGAGATGTGGGTGGAGGACCTTCAGGGCGACGGGGCGGTCGTGTTTCTCGTCCTTGGCGAGATAGACGGTGGCCATTCCTCCGCGACCCAGCTCCCGCTGGATCGCGTAACGGCCCTGCAGCGCGGCGCGCAGCCCGTCCAGCGAATCGCTCACAATACTCCTCGGCGGAGTGAATCGACCGGCGGAAGTGTACGCGGAATCAGACGGGTTTGCGAGACGGCCGGCGGCTCACGACCTCCGCCCCTCGACCCGGCCCGCGTCAAGCCAGCGGGAGTGGCCCGCCGAATCCTCTGCTACGAGCGGGCGCCGAGTCTGGCGTGCCTCATCCTCGGCCAGCGCCGCGGCGACGGCCAGGGCGCGGAGACGGGCCTCGTCTCGCACGGGAGCGAGAAGGTCGGGGCGGCGATCGAGGAACTGGCTGTCGATGCGCGAGGCCTGAAAGTCCGGATCGTCGAGGAGCCTCAGGTGGAAGGCCTGGTTGGTGGCGACGCCGGTGATCACCAGCTCGCCGAGGGCGCGCCGCATCCGGTGAATGGCGGCTTCGCGATCGGGAGCCCACACGATCACCTTGCCAAGCAGCGAGTCGTAGAAGAGGGTCACTTCGTTCCCGACCTCGATCCCGCCATCCCAGCGCACCCCCGGCCCAGACGGCGGTCGGAAGTGTTCCACCCGGCCTGTGGCCGGAAGGAACCCGTTCGCGGGATCTTCACTCGTGATGCGGCATTCGAGCGACCAGCCCCGGGGCGTTAGGGGTCGATCGGCCAGGCGCATGGGGAGCCCCTGGGCGATGCGGAGTTGCTCCCGCACCAGGTCCACACCGTACACCAACTCGGTGACCGGGTGCTCCACCTGAATTCGGGTGTTCATCTCCAGGAAGTAGAACGAGCCGTCCCCGGAGAGGAGGAACTCGCACGTGCCGGCCCCCCGATAGCCCACCGCTGAGGCCGCCGACACGGCAGCCTGCCCCATCCTCTCGCGAAGCTCGGCGGACACTGCTGGCGAGGGCGCTTCCTCGACCAGCTTCTGGTGACGGCGCTGGATCGAGCACTCACGCTCGCCGAGGTGCACGGTGCGATGGTCGTCCGCGAGAACCTGGATCTCCACGTGGCGGGGACGCTCGATGTACTTCTCGAGATAGACGCTCGCATCCCCGAAGGCTTTCCGGGCCTCGGAGGCCGCAGTGGCAAGCGCCGCTTCGAGATCGCGTGCGCGCTCGACCATGCGCATCCCCTTCCCGCCGCCGCCGGCCGCCGCCTTCACCAAAACCGGATAGCCAATCCGCTCCGCCGCCTCGGCTGCAGCTCGGGCATCGCTCACGGGAAGGGTGAGGCCGGGCACGATCGGCACGCCGGCCGCCTGCATCCGGCGCCTGGCTTCGGTCTTGTCCCCCATGGCCGTGATCGCTTCGGCCGGCGGTCCGATGAAGGTCAGGCCGGCGTCGGTTACCGCCTTCGCGAAGGCGGCACGTTCGGCAAGAAACCCGTATCCGGGATGGACCGCCTCTGCACCGCTGCTCCGGGCAGCTGCCAGCAGGCCCTCAATGCGCAGGTAGCTCTCCGCTGGCGCCGGGGGGCCGATCGGCACTGCGCAATCGGCGGCTCGGACGTGTGGCGAGAGGCGATCCGCCTCGGAGAAAACAGCGACCGCCTCAAGGCCTTCTTCGTGACAGGCGCGGATGACGCGCAGCGCGATCTCGCCCCGGTTGGCGACGAGGACTCGGCGAAACACTGGCATGGGAGCGGAAGGAGCGATTCGCTAGCGGCCGCAGCCGTCGCGGCCGGTAGCGCCAAGCGGCGCGAGCAACGAGGTGCAGAGGAGAGGGTTGGCGCGGGCGGCCCGGCGGTACAGCCCCAGCACTTCGGCGGTCAATGCATCCGACCGACGGTAACTAGCGTCCAGCAGCTCCGCCACACTGAGCGGGTCGGCGGCTTCGGCCGCAGCGAGGCCGGTCACGCGCACCAGGCGGATCGCGGTGAACGCGCCATCCGGGTCGTAGGTCGTATCGGTGCCCGGCGAAAGACAGACTGGCCGGCGGGCCGCCGCGGAGGCCAGCGCCATCCGGGTAGTCTCACCATCGGGAACCTCGAGGGCCTGCGACATCTCGCGCCGATAGATCGAGTCGCCGGCGAAGCGGGTGGCGAGCACCAGCAGCAGATCGCCTCGGCGATGACGCTGGAAGACCACGCTCCAGACACCCGCCGCTTCCAGATCCGAGCCCGTCACCAGCACGCCGCCCATCGGGCAGGAATTCACCAGGTTCTGGCCCATCTCGGCCACAAACGGCGGCGGTGCCGCACTGGCCGCAATGGCGAACGACGCATGAACGGCCTTCCAGCCATTCACCTCGATCGCGGAGGCGCCACGCTCGACTTCCAGAATCGCGCGCACCAGGCTGGCCGAGTCGGTGGGAAGTCGCAGGGCCTGATCGGTGGCGGTTACCGCGAAATCCAGAAAGAGAGCGCCGGAAGGCTCCCCGACATGTCCGGCCCGGTGCCACTCACGGCTGTCCGCGAGATACAACTGGCCCAGCTCCAGCCAGGCAGTCCCGTCGTCCGGGGCGGTGGCCAGGTAGCGGCCAAGCATCTCGGTGGCCTGCGGGCGATCGCCGATCCGGGCGAGCTGCGCGGCCCGAGGCGTGATGGACGGATCCACGGCGCCTTGTGCGCCGAGAAGCGTGGGCCCGGCGGCGAGCCCGGCGAGGGCGACCAGCGTGCGGGAAAGGACTGGGGGCATCGGCGGGACAAGCTAGGGCGGCGTACCGGGATGCGCTAGGGCGCGCGCCTTCCCGACCGGCGCCCCACAGAGGCCTCTATAGAGGAATGTTCCCGTGCTTTTTCGACGGGTTACGATCGCGCTTGGTGGCCAGGATCCGGAGCCCATCGATCAGGCGGAGGCGAGTATCGCGCGGATCAATGACGTCGTCCACGAACCCGCGAGAGGCGGCGAGGTAAGGGTTGGCGAATCGCTCCGTGTACTCCGCGATCCGCCGCGTGGTCTCTGCCTCCGGGTCGGCGGCCTGCTCGATCTCCCGCTTGAACAGGATCTCTACCGCGCCCTTGGGACCCATCACGGCGATTTCACTGGTCGGCCAGGCGAGGTTGAGGTCGCCTCGGATGTGCTTGGAGCTCATCACGTCGTACGCGCCGCCGTAGGCCTTCCGGGTGATCACGGTGAGCTTGGGGACGGTCGCCTCGCAATAGGCGTACAGCAGCTTGGCGCCATGCTTGATGATGCCACCGTGCTCCTGAGTGACCCCCGGCAGGAAGCCCGGCACATCCACGAACGTCACCACCGGCAGATTGAAACAGTCGCAGAAGCGGATGAAGCGCGCCGCCTTGAGGCTGGCGCTGATATCCAGCACTCCTGCCAGCACCGCCGGCTGATTGGCCACGACCCCTACGGGGCGTCCGCCCAGCCGCGCGAACGCGGTGATGATGTTGCCCGCGCAGTCCGGCTGCGACTCGAACAGCGAATCCCGATCCATCACCAGGCGCAGCACCTCGTGCATGTCGTAGGGCTTGGCCGGACTGTCGGGAATGACGTCGAGGAGGCGTTCCTCCCGGCGGTCGGTGGGATCCTCGCGGTCCTGCTCTCGCCGCGCCGGCGGCTCATCGAGGTTGTTCTGCGGCAGGTAGTCGAGCAATGTCCGCACGGCGGCCAGACACTCGGGCTCGGTATCGTGGACAAAGTGGGCGACCCCGCTGGTACCGGCATGAATGTCGGCACCGCCCAGCTGGTCGAAGCTCACGTCCTCATGGGTGACGGTCTTCACCACGTTGGGGCCGGTCACGAACATGTAGCTGACGCCACGAACCATGAAGATGAAATCGGTGATGGCGGGGCTGTAGACGGCACCTCCCGCGCAGGGACCCAGAATCACCGAGAGCTGCGGCACCACGCCGGAGGCCAGGGTGTTGCGGAGGAAGATGTCGGCGTAGCCGCCCAGGGAGGCCACCCCTTCCTGAATGCGGGCACCGCCGGAGTCGTTGAGGCCGATCACCGGCGCGCCGTTTCGCATCGCGAGGTCCATCACCTTGCAGATCTTCTGGGCGAACGCCTCTGACAGGGAACCCCCGAAGACCGTGAAGTCCTGGGAGAACACATAGACCGGCCGGCCGTTCACGCGGCCATACCCGGTCACGACCCCGTCGCCGGGGATCTTCTGCTGGTCGAGGCCAAAATCGGTGCAGCGATGGGTGACGAAGCGGTCCAGCTCTACGAAGCTGCCCGGATCAAGCAGCAGATCGAGACGCTCGCGCGCGGAGAGTTTCCCCTTCTTGTGCTGTTGCGCGAGTCGTTCGGGGCCACCTCCCTGCTCGGCCTGGGCCTGACGGTGATGCAGCTGATCGAGAAGGTCCCGGGGATTCGGCATGCCCGGGAAGCTACTGCGGGAGAAAGCAGATGGTAGGGCGCGCCCGAGGGGACGCGTCCCGCGCTCAGTGGCCCGGCCTGCTGGACAGCGGTCGCAGCGTCTTGGTCCAGCTCCCACCCTGCTGGTGCGCGAACCGGATCGTGGCGGGATTGCCGCCCAGGTACCAGAAAGCGAGCTCCGCGCTCTTGCCGTTCTGATTGTAGGTCACGGTGTACAAGGTGGAGTCGCCAACCGCCTTCACTTTGACTCCTTGGATGTCGTACCAGCTCAGATCCTCGGCCCGGGAACTCCCCTGAAAGGCCACGGCGGTTTCGCTCACCTGGAAGGTTCGGCCGGAGTAGCGACCCTTGCCGGCCTGCCAGACACCGTAAGCGGGTGAGAGGTCTTTGATGTTTCCACCCGATCCGGAGGCCGCCAAAACCAGCGGCTTGACCACGAGCAGCAGCAATCCGACCGTGACCGTGACCGGGACCACCCAGCGGGGCAGCTTGATCATGTCGAGGGCCGCCAGCGCCTTTTCGCCACCCGGCGTGCGCTTCGCCACCGCTTCCGCCTTGCGGCGGACCTTTGCGGGCAGGCGCATGACAGTGTTGAGCGACGCGAAATACTCGGCCAGCGACCACGGCGTCTTGAGCTCGCCATCCGCCACCGACCGATAGATCGGCCCGGCGGTGGAGGGGCGAGGACTATCCGGCGAAGCGGTGGCTGCCGGCGTCTCCTTGGTCTCGTTCAGGGTACCCGTGGTCATGTCATGGTCCTCGCGTCAGAACTTGCCGGCGGAACCGATATAGCCGCCGTCATTCGCCCGGATCACGTCGTCGATGCTGGACGAAGCGTTGGTCGAGGTCGAGGTCGACCCGTCCGGGCCGATGCTGTAGAGATCGTAGGTCGTGTTGAGCTGCACGCCGAAGGCATCCACCCGCGGCGTCCCATGCGGGAACTTCACGTACACGTAGGGATTCCCCCACGGATCGGTCAGATTGAGGTTCAGGCTGAGGAGGTTGTCCGGCAGCGTGTCGCGGGTATCGAGGCTGATCTGGATCGCCTCGATGTCACCGATGGCGCGGGAGACCCGCGCGGTGTCGGCGATGGCGTGGTACTTGGGAATGGCGATGCTCGCCAGCGAGCTGACAATGGCCAGCACGGCCAGCAGCTCGATGATCGTCATGCCGGCTTGCCGCCGCCGCCGCTCCAGGCGGGCAAGCTCCTGCTCGAAGTCCTTGGTTTCCATCCTGGCTCCCTGAACTGCTGGTCTGCGCCGATTCTAAGCAAGAGGTATGCACGGATCGCAACCCGCTGCCCTCTAATGAGTTGCAGGCTTTGATTGCGAACGAGGGGGACTGGTTCCCATGCAGCATGCAGGGTTTTTCGACGGACCGTCTGGGGGGGTGGAGGTGATCCGGGACACAACGAACGCGGGGCCATGACCGAGGTGGTCATGGCCCCGCGCGGAGTCGCTTCGGGTCGAGCTATTCCTCGGCGGGCGACTCGTCGATGATGACCTTCTTGGGTGGAATGATCGGCAGATCGGGGTACCCGACGACCGCCAGCACGATGCGGTGATGGATGGGATCCACCTCGAGCACCTTCATGTCGACCGCCTGACCCTCCTTCACAGCTTGGGCCGGATCCTCGATGTTCGGCACACCCAGTTGAGACATCGGCACGAAGCCTTCGATATCGTTCCCCAGGTCCACCACGACGCCCTTGTCCATCATGCGGGCGACCCGGCCCTGTAACTCGGTGCCGATCGGGAAGGTCTCGCCAATCTTGAGCCAGGGATCCTCCTCCGCCTGCTTGAGGCCGAGGGAGATTCGCTTGTTGTCGGCGTCGATGTTGAGGATGACGACGTTCACGACATCACCCTTCTTGACCACCTCCGACGGGTGCTGCACCCGCTTGGTCCATGACATGTCGGAGATGTGGATCAGGCCGTCGATGCCCGGCTCGATTTCGACGAAGGCACCGAAGCTGGTGAGGTTGCGCACCTTCCCCTGCAGGCGGGTGCCCACCGGATACTTGAGCGGCAGGACCGTCCAGGGATCCTGCTCGGTCTGCTTCATGCCGAGCGAGATCTTCTCTTCGCTCTCATCCACCTTGAGCACGACAGCCTCGATCGTCTCGCCGATGGAGACGATCTTCGAGGGATGCCGGACGTTGCGGGTCCACGACATCTCGGAGATATGGACCAGACCCTCGATGCCGGGTTCCAGCTCCACGAACGCACCGTAGTTGGTGATCGAGACCACCTTGCCCTGCACCCGGGTGCCGACTGGGTAGCGCTCGGCGACCTTCTGCCACGGATAGGGCTGCAGCTGCTTCATGCCGAGGCTGATGCGCTCGCGCTGCCAGTCGATGTCGAGGATCTTGACCTCGACCTCGCGGCCGATGCCGACCATCTCAGTCGGGTGGGAGACCCGACCGTACGACATGTCGGTGATGTGCAGCAGGCCGTCCACGCCGCCCAGGTCGATGAAGGCGCCAAAGTCGGTGATGTTCTTGACGATTCCCTTGCGCACCTGACCGACCGCCAACTCCTTCATCAGGTGCTCGCGCTTGTGGGCGCGTTCGTTCTCGAGAATCACGCGCCGGCTGACCACGATGTTCCGGCGGCGCTTGTTGAGCTTGATGATCTTGAACTCGTAGGTCTGGCCGAGCAGCTCGTCGATGTTGGGAACCCGGCGCAAGGCGATCTGGCTGCCCGGGAGGAAGGCATCCACGCCCATCAGGTTCACTACGACGCCGCCCTTGATCTTCTTGACGAGGGTGCCCTGCACCGGCTGGTCGGTCTCATGGGCCTGCTTGATCTTCTCCCAGACCCGCATGAAGTCGGCCTTCTTCTTGGAGAGCACAACAGCGCCCTCCTGGTCCTCGAGATGCTCGAGGAAGACCTCGACCTCATCGCCCGGCTGGGGGGGATCCTTGAATTCGTCCAGAGGGACGGAGCCCTCGGACTTGAAGCCGACATCCAGGATGACGGCGCTGTCAGTGATGCGGAGGACCTTCGACTTGACGATCTCGCCCTCGACGATCTGGGACATGGTCCCTTCGTACATCGAGAGCATCTGCTCGTACTCGTCCGAAGTGTACTCCTCGTTGTAGAGATCGGGACGTACGCGCAGGCCGGTCGCGGTCGCGTGGAGAGCGGTGGGGGTGATGGTGGAACGATCGGTGGTCACAACCTACCTCAAAGTGGCCGCGCCGGACCGGCCGCGGGCAGAGTGTTGATGTTCCATCCGGCGGAAGTGCTGGATGGAAGCCTGCAAATCTAGTGGTGAAGATGGGTTAGGACAAGGCGCGCAGTGAAGCCGACTGAGATCAGGACGCCGTCCGCGCGCCCCCGGTCCGCTCTCTGGCAAGCGCTACGATCGTCGCGACCTGCTCCTCGAAGCTCATGGCACTGCCATCCAGGGGGATGGCGTCGGGGGCGATGCGCAGCGGGGCCACGGCTCGGCGTGAATCGGCATCATCCCGGGCCGCCAGCGCGGCCGTTTCCCGCTCCAGAACCGCCGGGTCGACTCGTTCTCCCCGCTGGCGCAGGCGCCGCTCGGCGCGGATCCGGGGCGAGGCGGTGAGAAAGACTTTGAGGTCGGCGTCGGGGAAGACCACCGTGCCGATGTCCCGACCATCGACCACCAGCGACTGCCCGGCGCGGGCCAGCGCTCGGAGGCGCTCGTTCACCCACTCGCGGACTTCCGCCAGGGCCGACACGGGCGAAACCATCGCGGTCACTTCGGGGGTCCGGATGGCCTGGTCGGCTGGCTCGCCGGCCAGGTAGACGGCGTAGCCCCTCCCGTCGAAATGGAGGGCGAGGCCCCGGCGCTCGGCGGTGAGCAGGATCCGGTTGGCGTCGAGCGGCGCGTCCGGGGCCGCGCCACATTCGCGCAGCGCGACCAGGGTCACCCCCCGATAGAGCGCGCCTGAATCGAGATGCGCGAGACCCAGCGCGTCGGCCACGGCCTGGGCAGTGGAGGACTTGCCACTGGCGGCAGGCCCGTCGATGGCGATGACCCGCGCAGGCCGCTTAATGAGCGGCGCGCTGGAGCCGGTCACCGGCGGATGGACCGGAGCATGTGAGGGAAATTGGGGTAGCTCACGGCCGCGCAGGCGAGATTGTCAATTCTCACCTGCGCACCCGGGAGAGTGCCGAGGACCGCAAAGGCCATGGCGATACGATGGTCCCCCTCGGTGCGGACCCGCCCACGGGGAGGGGCCGCCAGCCCGGTGACGTGCAGGTCGTCCCCGCTCACCTCCGCCTCCCCGCCCACGGCGCGGATGTTTTCGGCGATGAGGCCGAGACGGTCGCTTTCCTTGACGCGGAGCTCCCCGACCTCCCGAAAGACCGTGGTGCCTTCGGCGCGAGTGGCCAGTGCGGCCAGGATCGGAATCTCATCGATGAGGGCCGGGATCTCCGACGGCTCGACCTCGGTGGCACGCAGGGCGGCCGGTCGAACGGTTAGGGTAGCGACGGGCTCGCCGAACTGCATCTCGAGGTCTCCCATGACGACGGGAGCCCCCATGCGCTCAAGCACCCGCAGGAAGCCGACCCGAGTCGGGTTGACGCACACCCCGGTGACGGCGAGCGTGCCGCCTTCGGCGAGCACCGCCGCGCCGACCGGGTAGGCGGCAGAGGAAGGGTCTCCCGGAACCTGCATGTCGAACGGGATCACCTGACCGGTGGGCTCGAACCGCACCCAGCCGTCCTCCCCTTCTTCCACCGTGAAGCCGAAG
This sequence comes from Gemmatimonadales bacterium, assembly GCA_035623055.1. Classification (GTDB taxonomy): domain Bacteria; phylum Gemmatimonadota; class Gemmatimonadetes; order Gemmatimonadales; family GWC2-71-9; genus JADJOM01. The sequence goes on along the minus strand of DASPUE010000094.1, from coordinate 2,638 downwards.
GCCCGGAGCAGCCGCTCGGTGTGATCCCGGGAGCGGCCGTGGGGCTCGCGCACCGACACCGCCACGCCGCCGGCCATCCCGGCGAGGAGCAGGCAGCCCTTGATCTGAGCGCTGGACACCGGCATCTCGTGGCGCAGCGCGCGGAGCCGCCCGCCGCGGATGGTGAGGGGGAGGGTTCCCTGCGGATTGCGTTCGATCACCCGGGCACCCATCTGGATCAGCGGGCCGGTCACCCGCCGCATCGGTCGGCGGCGCAGCGAACGATCGCCGGTGAGAGACGCCGCGAAGGGGTGCGCCGCGAGGAGGCCAAGCAGCAATCGGGTGGTGGTTCCGGAATTCCCGCAGTTGAGCACCGCACTGGGGCGGCGGAGCCGCCCATTCCCTCGCACGGTGACGGTGTGTCGTTCGCTCAGGGGCGAAATGTGGGCGCCGAGCTGGCGGAGCACGCGCGCGGAGGAGCGGGCATCGAGGGAGGTGAGAATCCCGCCTATGTGACTGGTGCCGCGCGCCATGGCGGCGAAGAGCAGGGCCCGATGCGAGAGGCTCTTGTCGCCTGGAACGCGGATGATGCCGCCAACGTGCATGCCCACCTCGAGGGGATTTCGGAGCTCTGGCGCGCACCGCATCGCGTGGGCGCGCGCGCTAGCCCCAAGCAGTGGGCAGAAGACTATCGGGCACGGTGAGGTTCCTCAACCAACCAGACATCGGCGGTGCAGACGCAAGCGGGAACGGACCGCCGCGGCGGGCCGGCCGAGCTTCAAGACCCGGCGGGCGCCGCTCCGGACTCGCCACCCCCTTCCAGGCGACGCCGGAAGACCGCGCTCTCCTCGAGCAGGGCATAGAGCCCAGGCCGATCACCGCGGGCAAGGAGCTCCCGGAGCCGCGCCAGCTCTCCCTCCATGCGGCCCAGCGCCTCCTGGACCGGAGCCGAGTTCATCAGGAAGATGTCTACCCACATTTCCGCCGGACTGGCGGCGAGCCGGGTGGTATCGCGCATCCCGGACCCGAATGATGCGCCGCGGAGGGAGGGTTCACTGCTCAGGACGTGGGCCAGCGCACTGGCGACCGCCTGAGGGAGGTGACTGGTCCAGGCGAGCTGCTGATCGTGGGTCGCGGCCTCCACCAGCACCGGATGGGCCCCGAGCACGCTCGACCAGAAGTTCATCACCTCCCGGGCCGCCCGGTCGCCCGCGGCACCGCTGGAGCAGACGTAGACGATGGCATCGGTGAAGCGATCGGGGCGGGCCCCGCTCCACCCGGCGACGTGGGTACCGGTGAAGGGGTGGCTCCCGGCGAAGCGTGCTTCGAGACCGGCCTCGCGCGCGCGGGCGACGACCGGTCCCTTGATGCTGGCCACGTCGGTCACCAGCGTCTCGGGCCCCAGATGGGGCGCGAGCGACGCCAACAGGTCGAGGATCGCCTGCGGCGGCGCCGCCAGCACAACCAGGTCGGCCCCCTGCACTGCCCGCGCCGGGCTGTCCGCGATATCGTGCACCGCCCGGGCCTTGAGCGCCTGGACGCTGTCGTTCCGGTCAGGCGAGTAGCCGATGACCGAGGCCACGCCGGCCAGGCGCGCCTGCCATGCCAGGGATCCCCCAATGGCCCCGAGACCGATGACCGCGAGGGAGTGAGGGCGCATATATAGGGTCAGGGTTCGCGAGCCGATACTGGAGCGATGGTGACAGAACGGGAGCCGGCCCAAACGTAGCCCCGGATGCGACCCGGCTCAACCGAACCTGGGCCGCGGACGAGACGGCCTGAAGCCGATCGCAATCGGGTTATCGTTCAGCGGCAGCGTCGGGATCACCGCGGGTCTCGATCTCGCCGAGTCACCTGACAGGCCGGGGGCCGAGTCAGTCCAGACGGCCCTCCGGCGATCGAGGGATTAGAGAGGAGGAGCCCTGGATGGCAACGATTCTGATCGTCGAAGACAGCCCTGACAACATGAAGCTGTTCCGCACGCTACTGGCCTTGCGGCAGCACACCGTCATCGGCCTGACGAGCGGCGAAGGGATGTTGCCGTCGATCGAGGCAAGCCAGCCAGCCCTGGTGCTGATGGATATACAGCTCCCGGGCAAGGACGGCTTCGCACTTCTGGAAGAGATCCGGGCCTCGCCGCACCGGGCGCTCCGGGTCGTGGCCCTCACGGCCCATGCGATGGCCGGGGACCGGGAACGGGCCCTCGCAGCGGGCTTTGACGGCTATATTACGAAACCAATCGACATTCGCAGCTTTCCTGAGCAGGTCGCCCGAGCACTCCAGGGAGAGCGAGTTACCCACTAATGGCCGAGCCCAAGCCGCCCACCTCGCCGCAACCCCCCGGCAGCCCCGATCGGCGCGCCCTGCTGCAGGCGTTCCAGGACGTCGTCCGGTCGGAGACCGAGAAGCGGGACCATGCGGGCGAGGAAGAGCCCACCCCGCACCCACGCTACCGCCTGACGATGGTCGCGGTGGCCGTCGCTCTGGTGGGCATCCTGGTCGTCCAGCCCAGCTGGTTGGTGACCAAGCCACCCGAGCAGACCCCCCAGATCCAGGATGCGAGCCTCAGGGTCCGGATGTTCGCGGAGATCATGCGGATCGAGCGGTTCAAGACCGACAGTGGCCGCCTGCCGCGGACGCTGGCGGAGGCCGGCGGCGA
>DASPUE010000093.1:0-3416 GCA_035623055.1 Gemmatimonadales bacterium | reverse complement strand
CGCGCCGCACGGCCCCGCCGCCGAGCCGCAGCGCCGCCTAGTCTCCGGCGGTTCCCCTTTGTGCGCGGACTGGCTAGCTTCCCGCGCACGATGCCCTCCCGCGCGACCCTGCTCGACGAACGGGCGATCGCCCGCGCCCTCACCCGCATGGCCTCCGAAATTGTGGAACGTTGCCACGGCACCGCCGACCTGCTGTTGGTCGGCATCCAGCGGCGCGGCGTGGAGCTGGCCCAGCGGCTCGCCAGGCTGATCGAGGGGCTTGACGGCAGTCCCGTACCCTGCGGCAAGCTCGATATCACCCTCTATCGTGACGACCTGCAAGCGATTGGGCCTCGCCCGGTGATTGGCGAAACCGATCTCCCCCCGGATCTCGATGGCCGCACGGTGGTCATCGTCGATGACGTGCTCTACACCGGCCGCACCATCCGGGCGGCGCTCGACGAGCTGGCCGACTTCGGGCGGCCCCGAAGGATCTTGCTCTGCGTACTGGTGGACCGGGGAGGCAGAGAGCTGCCGATCCAGCCCGATATCGTGGGGCTCAAGAAGCCGGTCGCTCAGGACGAGCGAGTGGACGTCCTGGTGAAGGAACTCGACGGCCGCGACGCGGTCGAGCTGGCGAGGACCGCCTGATGGGTGCCGCGGCGCTGGGCAAGGACCTGATCGGCCTGGAGACTCTCTCCCCTCAGCAGCTCCGCCTGATCCTGGATACCGCCGAACGCTTCAAGGAAGTGAGCGAGCGGCCGATCAAAAAGGTGCCGGCGCTCCGCGGCAAAACCATCGTCAACCTCTTCTTCGAAGCCTCGACCCGGACCAGGATCTCCTTCGAGTTTGCCGAGAAGCGGCTGTCCGCCGATACGGTGAACGTAGCCTCGAGCGGGAGCTCGGTCTCCAAAGGTGAGACCCTGGTGGACACCGCCAGGAACCTCGAGGCGATGCGGATCGATATGGTCGTGATCCGCCACCAGGCCTCCGGGTCGGCGGAGTTCCTGGGACGGCGGATCCGGTCCAACGTGGTGAACGCGGGCGACGGCAAGCACGAGCACCCCACCCAGGGGCTGCTCGATCTGCTCACCTTGCGCGACCGCTTCGGGAAGATCGAGGGCCTCAAGGTGGCCATCTGCGGCGACGTGCTCCACAGTCGAGTGGCCCGAAGCAACATCTGGGGCCTCAAGAAGCTCGGCGCGGAGGTGGCGGTCTGCGGGCCGGCCAGCCTGTTGCCCCGCGACATCGCCGCTCTGGGGGTCGAGGTCATCCCCCGTATCGACGAGGCAATCCGCTGGGCCGACGCACTCAACGTCCTCAGGCTCCAGCTCGAGCGCATGACCGGCGGCTTCATCCCCTCGCTCCGCGAGTACAACCGGGTCTTCGGTGTCACCCGGGAACGGCTGGACCGCGCCGGGAAGGACATCGTGATCATGCATCCCGGTCCCATGAACCGGGGTGTGGAAATCGACAGCGACGTCGCCGACGGGCCTCACAGCGTCATCCTCCCCCAGGTCACCAACGGCGTCGCTGTGCGGATGGCCGTGCTCTATCTCCTGGCCGGCGGCAATCCGGACTGGCAGCAGCATGGAGGTGGCGAGTGACCCGCCCGATCCTCATCCGGGGGGGCAGGGTCATCGACCCCGCCCGCCGTACCGATGGCATCGCCGATGTCTATCTGGCGGAGGGGCGGATTGCCTCGGTCGGACTCAACATCACCGGAGAAGACGGGTGCGAGGTCATCGACGCCAAGGGGAAGGTGGTGACCCCCGGGCTGATCGATCTGCATGTCCATCTCCGCGAGCCGGGGTTCGAGGATCTCGAGACCGTTGCCACCGGCGCGATGGCCGCTGCCGCGGGAGGTTTTACCGCGGTCTGTGCCATGCCCAATACCGACCCGCCACTCGACAATCAGGGCGCCATTGGATTCGTCATCAGTCAGGCGCAGAAGGCGGGGAAGGCGCGCGTCTACCCGATCGGCACGATCTCCGTAGGCCAGAAGGGGGAGAAGCTCTCCGAGTTCGGCGAGCTGCTCGGCGCCGGCGCTATCGCGGTGAGTGATGACGGCAAGCCGGTGATGTCCAGTCACCTGATGCGGACCGCGCTCGAGTACGCCAAGACCTTCGGATGTCCGGTCGCCGACCACTGCGAGGAGATTACCCTCGCCGAGGGGGGCGCGATGCACGAGGGGATCGTGGCGACACGTCTGGGTCTCAAGGGGATCCCGGCGGCCGCGGAGGAGATCCACGTGGCCCGGGACATCATCCTTTCCGAGTTGACCGGTGGGCACATCCACCTGTGCCACATGAGCACCCGGGGCTCCGCCGAGCTGATCCGGCGGGCCAAGGACAAGGGGCTGCGGGTGACCGCGGAGGTCACGCCGCATCACTTCACTCTGACCCACGCGGCGTGCGAGGGCTACAACACCAACGCCAAGATGAACCCGCCGCTTCGCGAGGAGGCGGACGTCGAGGCACTGCGCGAGGCGCTCAAGGACGGCACCATCGACGTGATCGCCACCGACCACGCGCCGCACCACTACGACGCCAAGGAACGCGAGTTCGATGATGCCCCGAATGGCATCCTGGGGCTGGAGACCGCCTTCGGGCTTGCGGTAACGGAGCTGGTCCGGCCCGGCATTATCGCGCTGCCCGATCTCCTCTACCGCATGAGCACCCGGCCCGCCCAGGTCTTCGGTCTCCCGGGGGGGACGCTGGCCGTGGGCGGGCCGGCGGACGTGGCGGTGCTGGATCCCGAGGCGGAGTGGACGGTGGAGCCATCGCGGTTCTTCTCCAAAAGCCGGAACACCCCGTTTGGGGGCCGGAGGCTCCTGGGCCGCGCAGACCTGACGATAGTACGAGGACGGATTGTCTACGATCGCGCCGGAGACTGACCGCCGCTTTCCCAGTGTGGCCGAGGCTGGCGAAGCCATCGTGCATTGTTGCCGGCGGCTCTGGGAGGCGGGCCTGATCGCTGGGGCGGACGGGAACATTTCGGTGCGAATCGGGCCCAAGGCCCTGCTGGTGACCCCAACGGGGCTCCTCAAGTCGGAGCTGCGGCCGGAGGATCTGGTCCGGGTGAGCTTGGCCGGCGAGCACCTCGGCGGCTTTCGTAAGGCCACTAGTGAGTTAGATTTGCACCTTAGGGTCCAAGCGGGGCGACCGGACGCTGGGGCGGTGGTGCACGCCCACCCGCCGACCGCTACCGGCTTCGCGGTGGCGGGAGAGGGGCTCCCCGGGGACGTGCTGCCGGAGTTGACTCTGCTGTTTGGCGAGGTGCCACTGGCACCCTACGCCATGCCCGGAACCCGGGCAGTGGGAGACGCAATCGCCCCACTTCTTGCTGGACACGAAGGGGCGCTGCTCGCCAATCACGGCGCGGTGACCTGGGGGCCGGACTTGGCGACCGCCCGGATCCGGATGGAGAGTCTGGAG
>DASPUE010000092.1:0-3358 GCA_035623055.1 Gemmatimonadales bacterium | reverse complement strand
TTTCTGCAGGGGGCGGACCTGGTGCTGGTCGAGGGATTCCAGGACGCGGAGCTCCCGAAGATCGAGGTGTTTCGTCGCGAGGCCAGCAGCACTCCGCTCTACAAGCCGTCGCTCCCCAATGCCGCCGAGTGGATCGCGATCGTGACGGACGACGACCGCTTCGAGGCACCCTGTCCGGTGCTCCGCTTCCGCGACACGATGTGGCTGCACCTTCTGGCGAACATGGGATGGGAGAAGGCCCGCCCGATCTGAGGTGACCGCTCCACTCGCTCCCCGCGAGGCCGCGTTCCGGATCCTCGAGCAGGTTCGCCGCCAGCCACCCCTCCGTGTGCCACTCGACGACGCCCTCGACGGGGTGCTCGCGGAAGACCTGATCAGCCCTCTCGACATCCCCGCCTGGCCCAATGCCGCGATGGACGGCTATGCCGTCCGTGCCGCGGACGTCCGCGGCGCCAGCGAGGCATCGCCGAAATCCCTCCAAGTCATAGAGCGGATTCCCGCCGGCTCCTTCCCAACACGTCCGATCGGGCCGGGGACGTGTGCCCGGATCTTCACCGGCGCGCCCATCCCCAACGGCGCCGATAGCGTGATCCGCCAGGAGGACACCGATGAAGGTGTCGAGCGGGTCGCTGTGCGGCATGACCGGGACGCGGCGGCCAATGTGCGTCAGGCCGGCGAGGACATCCGCAAAGGCACGACGGTGCTCAGGGCAGGCGCCGAATTGGGACCGGCCCAACTGGGGGTACTCGCCTCGTTGGCGGTCGCCAACCCGCTGATCTACCGGCGGCCTCGCGTCGCCATCATCGCCAGTGGCGATGAGATCGTCGACGTGGACCAGCCCGATCTGATCCTGAGCGGCCAGCGGATCGCCAGCTCGAACACCCATAGCCTGATCGCGCAGGTCCGACGCGCCGGCGGGGAGCCGATCAATCTGGGGATTGCCCGCGACACCCCAGACAGCGTGCGCGAGCACCTGCGCCAAGCCGCCGGTGCCGACCTGCTGGTCACCTCGGCCGGAGTGAGCGTAGGAGAGCACGACCATCTCCGCGCGGTCCTCATCCAGCTGGGACTCGACCTCACGTTCTGGAGAATCCGGATGCGACCGGGGGCCCCGGTGGGTTTCGGCCTGCTGGGCGAGATGCCCTGGATCGGGCTGCCTGGCAATCCGGTGAGCACGATGGTGACCTTCGAATTGTTCGTGCGGCCCGCCCTCAGGCGCATGGCCGGGCGCCAGTTTCCCTTCCGCCGTGGCGTCGAGGTGCAGGTAGCGGAGCCGATCCGGGTGATCCCCAGGCTGCAGCACTTTCTCCGGGCCATCGTATCGGTGGGCGAGCACGGGCTCGAGGCCCGCCTGACTGGACCCCAGGGCTCGGGGATTCTCACGTCCATGGCGAGGGCCAACGCCCTGCTGGTGATTCCCGAGGGTCAGTTCGAGACCGCCGCCGGCGAGCGGGCCACGGCCATCCTTCTCGATGAGCCGGAACACGTCGCCGAGCCCCCGTGGTGACCTCCGGCTCGAGATCGGTGAGCGACCGGCTCTCACTCTACGCAGTGACCGCGCCTGGCCTGGAGTCCCTCACCGCCGGAGAACTTCGATCGCTCGACTTGACGCCGTCCGGCCAGGAACCGGGCGGCGTCTCGTTCGAGGGAACACTGGTCGATCTGGCGCGGGCCAACCTGCACCTCCGCACGGCGAGCCGGATCCTGGTCCGGATCGGTGCGTTCCATGCGCGCGCCCTCGGCGAGCTGGAGCGCAAGGCGGGCCTCCTTCCCTGGCGGGACTGGCTCCCTCAAGACCTTCCGCTGACGGTACGGGCCAGCTGCAGGAAGTCCCGACTCTTTCATCAGCGGGCGGTCGCCGAGCGGATACTGGCCGCACTGGGATCGAGCGGCGAAATCCCGGGCGGCTCGGAGCCGGAAGAGGACCAGGAAGTGCCAGGCCAGCTCATCCTCGTCCGGGTGTTTCGCGACGAATGCACGGTGAGCCTGGACAGCTCGGGCGCCCTGCTCCACCGCCGCGGGTATCGCCAGGCGACCGCCAAGGCCCCGCTCCGTGAAACGCTCGCGGCGGCGCTGCTCCTCGCAAGCGGCTGGAACCCCGACACGCCACTCATTGATCCCTTCACCGGTTCTGGCACTATCCCGATCGAAGCTGCGCTCCTTGCCCGGCGGATAGCGCCCGGGCTCAACCGCGACTTTGCATTTCGGCGATGGCCCCGATGGGACGAGCAGGTCTGGCGGCAGCTCACCGACCAGGCCCGCGAGTGGGCCCGGCCACGCGCACCCGCGGCGATGCTCGGTGCCGATCGTGACGCCGGCGCCATCACGGCGGCCCGGAGCAATGCCGAACGCGCCGGGGTGGCGGGCGATATCGAATTCCGTTGTGAGGCGGTCTCCCGCCTTGCTCCCCCGCCGGGGACCGGCGCCCTCGTCACCAACCCTCCCTATGGGGTCCGGGTTGGCGACGCGCGCAAGCTGCGCGATCTGTATGCGCGACTGGGCCAGGTGGTTCGAGAACGCCTCCCCGGGTGGCGGGCGACCCTCCTCCTCCCCTCGACACCGCTCGAGCGCGCCACTGGTCTCCGGTTCAACGAGCTGCTTCGCACGCGCAATGGGGGACTCGCCGTGCGTGTGGTCAGCAGCATCGTCGACGTTGACCCGCCGATATCTCTGCCTTAGGTTTCCGGTGCGGAAGGGGAGTAGCTTATCCGCCGCGAGGCGGACGGCCCATCGTCAGGACTGCATGCCGCACCAGGAAGAATCCTGGGAACGGATGCACGGTGCGGCCGGGACGATGGCAGAGTCCATCATCAGAGCGAGACCTTCGACTGTGGCGAGGCGCCGCCGGAATCTTCCGGCAGGCAGCCGGCCCGGCGAAGATCTCGCTCTTTTTCATTACGGGAGACAACGATGAACAATCTGAAAACTGCGGTCTTGATGGCCGGCATGGTTGCCCTGTTGATGGCGGCCGGGCAGCTTCTGGGCGGCAGCCAGGGACTGATCCTCGGCTCGCTGCTTGGCTTGGGCATGAACTTCGTGATGTACTTTTTCTCGGACCGGATGGTGCTCCGCATGTACGGGGCCCAGATCGTGACCGAGCAGGAGGCGCCCGAGCTGTATCGGCTGGTGGACCGGTTGCGGCAGCGCGCGGGACTGCCGATGCCGGCGGTCGCGGTCGCGCCGCAGGACCAGCCCAATGCCTTCGCCACCGGCCGGGGCCCGGAGCACGCGGTCGTTGCGGTAACCACCGGGATCCTCAAGGCGCTACCCCAGGAAGAGCTGGAGGGAGTGATTGCGCACGAGCTGGCACACGTCAAGAACCGCGACATGCTCATCACCACCATCGCGGCGGGCATTG
>DASPUE010000091.1:0-2674 GCA_035623055.1 Gemmatimonadales bacterium | reverse complement strand
TATCAGCCCGCCCTGGTGCTGGGGAATGCGACCCGGCAACAGGTGGCCCGACTCGAGGAACACCGCGCCATCCTGCCAGGGCTGGTGATTCAGTCCGAGCCGCGCCGGATCTACCCGCGAGGCGTGGCGGTCGCCCACTTGGTCGGGTACGTGGGCGAGGTGAACCAGACGGACCTGGACGAGGATCGCTACGAAGGTGCCCGCTTGGGGACCCTCGTGGGCCGTTCCGGCCTCGAGCAGGAGTACGACGACAGCCTGCGTGGCGTGCCCGGGATGCGGTACATCGAGGTGGATGCGCGGGGCCGGCTGGTGCGGGAGCAGGGCGCCGCCCCCACGCTCCCGTCGATCCCCGGCTCGGGCCTCAAGACCAGCATCGACCTGGATCTGCAGCTCTATATCGACAGCATCTGGCCCAAGAAGTTCTCGGGGGCCATGGTGGCGATGACCCCGTCGGGCGAGGTGCGCGCCCTCTATTCGACACCCGCCTACGATCCCAACGAGTTCATCGGGGGGATTTCCTCCACCGAATGGCGGCGCCTCAACACCGATCCGACGTTGCCGCTCCTCAACCGGGCGCTGCAGGTGAAATATCCCCCCGGCTCGCCGTTCAAATTGGCGACGGCCGCCATGGCGCTCCGGCGCGGGCTGGTGGACCTGCATAGCCACATGCCAACGCCCTGTGTGGGGTACCTGCAGTACGGCAATCGGGCCTTCAAGTGCTGGAACAAGCGGGGCCACGGCTCCCTGGATCTGCTGGACGCCGTCGCGCAGAGCTGTGACGTGTATTTCTATCAGCTCGGGCTCAGGGTCCAGCTCGCCAATATGCTCGAGGACGGCCTCTCGATGGGCTTCGGGCGGCGCACCAGTATCGACCTGGTGAACGAGGCGACTCCGATCTGGCCCCCGTCCACCGACTGGTACGACAAACACTACGGCCCACGGGGCTGGAGCACCGCCGCGTCGCTCAATCTCGCCATCGGTCAGGGAGAGAATACCCAGACCCTGGTGAACATGGTCCGCTTCTATGCCGCGCTCGCCGGCGATGGCAAGGCGCGTCGGCCATTCATCGTCCGACCGGATACCTCGCAGGATTACGATCTCCAGCTCAATCCGGAGCAGCTCGAGGGGCTCCGCAAGGCGCTGATCGCTGTGGTAGAGAAGGGCACCGCGGCTCGGAGCCGACTCAAGGAAGTGATGGTGGCGGGCAAGACCGGCACCGCACAGAACCCGCACGGTAACGATCACGGCTGGTTCATCGGCTTTGCTCCCGCCGAAAAGCCGGAGATCGTGATCGGGGCGATTTTCGAGTATGGCGGACACGGGAGCGAAGTGGCGCCGTACGTGATCCGCGCCATCCGCCGCTATCTCTTCGGCCCCGACAGCACCGGCGGGGACCGGCGTCCGATCGAGCGGCTGATCCTGCCGGGCGATGAAGCGCCCGAGCCGCGGGCCCCCGGGCGTGAGGCCCCCGACACATCGGCCGCTCCCGCCGCTGGGGCCGATTCCACCGCCGGAACCCGCTGATGGCCCGCCGACCAGGGGTCGACCGCCCCTTACTCATCGTGGTCCTGGGGCTCTGCTGCTTCGGGCTGGCGGTGCTGTATTCGGCGGGGCAGACCGACGTGCCGAGCTTCGCGGCGGCGGGGGCATGGCACCGGCAGGTTGTTTGGCTGTTGGCGGGGGCCGTGGCGGCCGGGATCGCCTTCCGGGTATCCCCAAGGCTGCTGGAGTGGGCGACCCCGTCGATCTACGTGCTGTCGTTGCTGATCCTGGTGGTCACGCTGGTTATCGGCCGCGGATTTGGCACGGCGGCGAGCAGCAAGAGCTGGATCTATATCGGCGGGCACGCTATCGGCCAGCCAGCGGAGTTCGCCAAGCTGGCCGCGGTGCTCATGCTGGCTCGGCACCTCTCGGGCAGGCGCGAGGCGCCGGAAACCCTCTACGAGGTCCTCCCGGCCTGCATGATCGCCGGGCTGCCCGCGCTCCTGGTGCTGGCTCAGCCCGATCTGGGTAGCGCACTGGTGTTTGTCGGGGTGCTCTTCGCGATGCTGTTCTGGGCGGGCACGCCTCCGGCTCTCCTGTTCCTGCTCGCGTCCCCGGTGGGAAGTCTGCTCCTGGCTTTCAATCTCTGGACCTGGGTCGCCTGGATGGTGCTGCTCGCGATCCTCCTCGCCTTGTGGCGACCCTACTTCTGGGAAGGAGTGACGGTGGCGGTCGCGAATTCGCTGATGGGATTCGTGGCACTTCCGATCTGGCGGGGACTGGCGCCCTATCAGCAGAACCGCCTGCTCACCTTCCTCAACCCCGAGGCGGATCCGCAAAAGGCTGGCTACCACGCCATCCAGTCCAAAGTGGCCATCGGTTCAGGGGGGTGGTTCGGGAACGGCTACCTCCAGGGTCCGCAGAAGCGCCTGGCCTTCCTGCCGGAGCAGCACACCGACTTCATCTTCGCGGTGGTCGGCGAGGAGCTGGGGTTTCTGGGGGTGGTAGCGGCCCTGGGGCTGTTCTTTGCGCTCTTCGTGGTGCTGGTCCGGATCGCCCGGCGAGCCACGGACCCCTTCAGCAGCCTGGCGGTCTTCGGGGTTCTGGGCCTCCTGTTCACCCACGTCTTCGAAAATGTCGGGATGACGGTCAACGTGATGCCCATTACGGGGATTCCCCTGCCGTTCTTCTC
>DASPUE010000090.1:0-14124 GCA_035623055.1 Gemmatimonadales bacterium | reverse complement strand
CGCGTACTGGTCGGCCGGGATGAGGCCATCCTGGCTGGAGACGTGACGGAGGTAGTTGTAGTCGCGGCAGCCGCCAAGGCCGGTTGTCAGCCCGAGGGCCGCGAGGAGCGAGAGTCTGAATGCGCGCATAGATAATGGAGGCGTTCCGAGGCATCGAAGCTACTAGATTGCGGCCATGGCGCGCAACTCTCGGATCGGGGCGCTGGTGCTCGTGCTGTCACTGGCAGCGGCGATTCCCCTCCACGGGCAGATGGCCCCGGATACCGCCGGGTCAACCTCAGACACCTCCATCGAGTCTCGCTCACCGCTCACCGCTTACCGCTTACCGCTTACCGGCCGCTCGCCGCTCTCTGCTCCGTCCTCCCCCGAACAAGGCTCCTTCCGCTGGTACCACGCCGGCGCGGTGCTCGGCGTCGTCGCCCTGGCCTCGCTGCTCGATGAGCCACTTCGGGACAACCTGCAGGCCCATCGCACCAGTACCAAGGACGACATCGCCAGCGTGTTTCGCCACATGGGGCAGCCGGAGGTCTACGCCACCGTCGGACTCGGCACTCTGCTCGTCGGTCTCGCCGGGAAGAACGACAAGGTGCTGCGAGCCGGGGGCAGGATCACCGCCGGGCTGCTGGTCGCCGGCGGCCTCGGCGTCATCACCAAGGAGATCGTGGGCCGGTTCCGTCCCACGCTCACCGGCAGCGCCTACCAGTTCAAGCCCTTCTCCGGCCACGACTCCTGGCCCTCGGGACACACCACCATGGCCTTCGCCCTGGCCACGTCGGTGAGCGACGAGGTGAAGAGCACGCCGGTCGCAGTGGCGCTCTATGCGGGGGCGACTCTCACCGGCTGGTCCCGCCTCAATGACAACAAGCATTGGCTGAGCGACGTCCTGGCCGGCGCCTCCCTTGGCTTCACCAGCGCGAAGTTGATGAATGGACACTGGAAGGTGTTCGGCGTCGGCGCGCCGAAGTTCCTGCTGGACCCGGGAGGCGTGGCGGTGGGGTGGGAATTCTAGGGCGGGCTATCGGGAAAAAACTGTCAGCTATCGGCTATCGGCTATCCGCTACCCTCAAAGAAAGACCCCCGAACCTCCCGGGGGCCATTTCCTTCCGGACCGATAGCCGATAGCCGATAGCTCTCCGTCTCCATCACCCAGCTAGCCCCTAGGCCGCCATCGGCTCCTCGATCCAGATGTATTCAGGGTCGATCACGCCGGTCCGCTCGTCCCGGATATGCCACGGCATTCCGGAGACATCGAGCAGGGCCATGAACGGATCGGGATCGAACTGCTCCGGCGACCGGACGCCGGTCCCCGTCCACTCTCCTGAGGCGATGAGCTTGGCCGCGACCACCGGCGGCACGCCGGTCTGATATGCGGTGGCCTGGACGCCCAACTCCCGGTGGCTCTGTTCGTGGCTGGAGACGTTGTAGATGTAGAACGACTGCTCCAGTCCGTCGCGCAGGCCACGCGCCAGGGTGCCGACGCAGGTCTTGCCCCGCAGCCGGCCGGCCAGATTCTTGGGCTCGGGCAGCAGGGATACGACCAGGTCCCGCGGGGCCACCTCGAAGTCCCCGACCCGGACCTTCTCCTTCCCATGCAGGCCCAGCTCCTTGAGCACCTTGAGAGTGCGCCAGGTGCCGTCGTCCAGGGCCAGCTTGAAGTCGGCAATGCGAACACCCGGGATGAACATCGGGAGCGTGCGCGACTCCTCGTGATCCACGTAGTAGGTGTTGAGTACGCCCAGCTCGGGGAAGTGGAACGGCTCGTGTCCGGTGAGCGCGTCTTCCAGGTGGTACTTCCCGTCCCGCCACGAAATCGCCCCGCAGGTGCATTCGTCGATGAACACCCAGGGGCTGAAGGTGGCGAGGAAGCCGGAGTGGCCATCGCAGGTGGAGTTGTCGCCATCCCGCACCCGAAGCTCCGTGACCTCGTCCAGCAGGTGCTTGGCCGCGTAGGCCGCGTACACGTTACTGGTGCCGGGATCGGCCCCCATGCCGAGCAGCGCGAGCCGACCCGCAGCCCGGAACTCGGCGTCCAGGGCGAACTGGTCCGGCAGCTTCGGGGTGCCGTCGTTCTCGGCGCCGCCGCTGGCCATGTCGATGTAGTCGCAGCCGGCGTCGAGGCACGCCCGCATCACGGTCAGGTTCGTGACCGGTAGCGCGGCGTTGAGGAGGATGGTGCTTTGGGTATCACGGATGGCCTGCGCCACCGCGGAGCGGTCGCCGGCATTCAACGTGAGGGCCCGCACCCGCGGGCTCCCGATCCGGTCCACCAGCTGCTGGGCGCGACCGGGAACGGCATCGGCGATGACGAGCTGAACGCACGCCGATTCCTGCGCGAACTTGAGGGCGGACACGGTCCCCACCGCGCCACAGCCCAACACCAGGACTTTCACAAACTCCTCTTTTCATTGTGAGGCGGGCCTCGGTCTGGTGTCCGTTCGGTACCTCCGTGGAGGCACCCCCAGGTACACCTCGCCCCCCCCGCTGACAGGGGTCACGACTCAAGGGTGATGTCAGTCGCGAGATCGGACCCTCCGAGGGTTCGGAGGATTCAAACACGCCCCCCGCCTGAGGCAGGGGCCGCAAAGCCAGTCTGTGCAAGAACCGGGGCAGCTGTCCAGCCCCCCACTGTCAGGCAACGCCAAAGGGCGTTCGGGGGTTGACAGCCTTCCGGCGCGGGATCGCCTTGCCGGCCCGTGACTTACTCCCGATCCGACCCCCGAAGATACTCCGTTACTAGCTGGCTGATTTTCGGGCACCCAGATTGGTGCCAGCGAACCGAGCTTAGTGACTTCCGAAGCTGGAGCTTTGTCGGAAAAGACCCGATACTCGTTCTTGAGGACTCCGCGGCGAGAGGGAAGGACCCATGGCGGACCAGCCACGCAAATCGGGACAACTGCGCTACGATCTCGCGGGCACCAGCCCTGCGGGCGAGGGCGAGGAGGGGAATTGCATCCTCGTCGTGGACGACGATCCGGACATCACCCGGTTCGTCGGCGCCGTGCTCGCGAGCCGCGGCATCAGCGCCATCTCCGCCTACGACCCGATTCAGGGATTCCTGGTCTCGCAGCGCCGTCAGCCGCGGGTGGTCCTGGTCGACTGGCACATGCCGGCCGGCGGCGGCGCCCAGCTGCTCCGGAAGCTCCGCGACAACCCTAAGACCGCCACCATTCCCGTCGTGGTCGTCACCGGCGACGCCGCCCCCAACCTTCCCGCCGAGGCGGCACAGCTCGGCGCCAAGCTGTTCATGCATAAACCGCTGGACGCCGACCGCCTGGTCGAGTTGGTCGAAAAACTCACCCGCTGACCCCCCAGTTTGGGCCCGGGCGGCATCCTTTTCGCATCCCCTCATCCCTAGATCCAGGTCGGACAGTCTGTTACAGCCCCGTTGGGTGAGCTGGCGTGGCATTTGGGACCCCGACTGCCGCCCAACCGCAACACCGGGAAGGGCTTGCGCCGCGACCCACGGGGGGTAACCTCTAGCTTTCGCCGGCCGACAATAAAGCCACCTGGACTATGACGGATACCCTGAGTGCTGCAGAGGCGGCGGCGCTGCTCCATCTGAATGTGAAACGAGTTCAGGCGCTGGCTCGATCGGGACGAGTCCCGGCGATGCGCGTCGGCCGGAAGTGGCTGTTCCCCCGGAAGCGGATCGAGGAACTGGTCGGTGTCGAGACGATGGCCCCGACGGCCACGGTAGAGTTGAGCGCCAGGAACCAGCTCCGGGGACGGATCATCGGGATCCAGCGGGATGGTCTGATGGCGGAGGTCACCCTCGATGTCGGGGGACAGGAGCTGGTCGCGGTCATTACCCGATCGTCGGTCGAGCGACTGCGATTGCGGGTAGGAGAGGATGCCTTGGCGGTGATCAAGTCGACCGAAGTCATGATCGGAAGGAAATAACCGGTGAACCTCGCGCCCTTCTGGTTCTCGCTCGAGGCTGCCACCCTGGCCACTCTGCTGACGGTCGTCACCGGCCTGCCGGTGGCCTGGCTGCTCGGGCGCAGGCGCTTCCCGGGGCACGGGCTGCTCGAGACCGCCGTGGTGCTGCCGCTGGTCCTGCCCCCCACGGTGCTTGGTTACTACATGCTGGTCCTCATTGCCCAGGCGACACCGCTGGGCGCCTGGCTCGACCGGGCCGGCATCACGCTGCAGTTCACCTGGCAGGCGGCGGTGCTGGCGGCCTGGCTCGGCGCATTCGGGCTGTTCGTCCGCGCGGCGCAGTCCGGTTTCGAGTTGGTCGATGCCGGCCTCGAGGACGCCGCCCGCACGCTAGGCCGCTCGGAATGGAGCGTGTTCTGGTCGGTGACGCTTCCGCTCGGTTCCCGAGCCGTGCTGGCGGGCACGATGGTGGCCTTCTGCCGAGCCATCGGTGACCTGGGTATCACGCTGCTGGTGGCAGGGAGCCTTCCGGTACAGACCCAGTCGATGCCGCTGGTCTTCGGAGGCCACGGCTCACCGCTGCAACTCGATCTCGCCAACCAACTGCTGCTCCTGACCCTGGGCTTGGTGGCGGTGCTGCTCTTCTTCGTGGGCCGCCTGGCCCGCGTGCGGCGCTGACGTCATGCTGTCCATCGAACTGTACCGGGAATTCTCCGGCTTCACTCTCGACGCGCAGTGGGATGCCGCGAGCGGGGTCGTGGCCCTCTTTGGTCCCACCGGGGCCGGCAAGAGTCTGACCCTCCGCTGCCTGGCGGGTCTGATGTCGCCCCAGGGCGGCCGGATCGTGGTGAACGGCCGCACCCTCTACGACTCCACTCACGGCGTCAATCACCCGACCCGCGACCGCCGCCTGGGCGTGGTCTTCCAGGGCTACGCCCTGTTTCCGCATCTCAGCGTCGAGGAGAACATCGCCTACGGACTCGAGCGTCTGAGGCGGAAGGCCCGTCGGGCCCGGATCGAGGAGATGCTGGAGCGACTCGCCCTCGGGCCGGTGCGGCATCTGCGGCCGGCATCGCTGTCCGGTGGCCAGCAACAACGGGTGGCGCTGGGGCGGGCGCTCGCGGCCGACCCGGAGCTGCTGCTCCTCGACGAACCGCTCGCGGCCCTCGACAGTCCCCTGCGGCGAAGCCTCCGCGACGACCTCGCCGCTACGATCCGCGGGTTCGGTAAGTCCGCCATTCTGGTCACCCACGATCTCGCCGAGGCGTGCCAGCTGGCGGATCAGCTGGTGGTATACGACCAGGGTCGAGTGCTTCAGGCGGGTCCCAAGGATCTGGTCCTAACTCGACCGGCCACGCCCGCGGTTGCCTCGGTGCTCGGCATCCGCAACGTGCTCGAAGGCACTGTCATCGACTCCAGCGGAGACACCCTCAGGCTCAAGTGGCGGGGGCAGGAGCTCGTCGCCGAAGGCGCGGGTCGCGCGATGCCGCTCCCCCCCGGCAGCCGGGTGGCCTTCTGCATCCGGCCCGAGCACATCACCCTGATGCGGAAGGACCGGCACGGCCCCGCGACCGCCCGCCAGATCAACATGCTCACCGGCGTGATCGTCGACGAGGTCGACCTCGGCGCGGTCTCCTCGCTCCGCTTCCGGGTGAACGGCGACGGCGCCGACGCCTCGCGGGGGTACGACCTCGAAATCGAGATCTCCAAGCTCATCTACCAGAAGCTGTGCGTGCACTACGACCGGAACTGGACCGTCTCGGTGCAGCCCGGCGCCGTGCAGCTTCTGCCCCACCCGGACAGCTCCCCGACGTTGAATGGCGACCTGGCCTCGGTTGCCATCGCGGCGCGCAGCTATCGTACTTCCCTAAAGAACCTGCGCGGGTACATTACACGGTCCATTGGGGTATATAGAGAACTTTAGGGGCCACATGCCGGCCCCGTGAAAGACGGGGCCATGAACCACCGTTACTCAATCCGACCACTTCGGGCCATCGGGGCGGCCGCAGTCCTCAGCGGGATCGCCGCCGCACCTGCCCAGCCGCAGCAGACTCTCACCGTCTTCGCCGCCGCCTCACTCACCGACGCATTCACCGAGCTCGGGCGGCAGTTCGAGCAGGCCCATCCCGGGGTCACCGTCCGCCTCAACTTCGCCGGCAGCCAGACCCTCGCCACCCAGATCGAGCAGGGAGCGAAGGCGGATGTGTTCGCGTCGGCCGATCAGCGGTGGATGCGATACCTCGCCGACCGGAAGCTGGTGGCGGGGAGCCCGCGAGTCTTCGCGCAGAACCGGCTCGGCGTGGTCATCCCCCGGCCCAACCCCGGCCACATCGAGCGGCTGGAGGACCTGGCGCGCCCGGGGCTCAAGCTGATTCTCGCTGGGAAGCAGGTACCGGTGGGTGCCTACAGCCGCGAGGCCATTCAGCGCCTGTCGGCCCAGCCCGGCTTCCCTCCTGACTATCAGCGCCTGGTCCTGGCGAACCTGGTGTCGGAGGAGGAGAACGTGAAGGCGGTGGTCGCCAAGATTGGCCTCGGAGAGGGGGACGCCGGGATCGCATATCTCACCGACGTACCGCCCTCCCTGTTGAACCAGATCACCGTATTGCCAATTCCCGACGAGGCGAACCCGATCGCCGAGTATCCGATCGCGCCGGTGGCGGGAGGATTGGGGGATCTGGCGAACGCCTTCGTCGAGCTGGTGCTCGGTCCCGCAGGTCAACGGGTGCTGGCTGACCGCGGTTTCATAGCCACGGGGCCGGTCGCCCCGTGAGCCCTGCGACGGCCCGCGGCATGGCGCGCGAGGCCCTGGGCCGGATCGCGGCGCTGGTCCTCGCGGCGATTCTCGCTGCGGTCGTGATCCTTCCGGTGGTGGCCCTGGTGCTTCGGGTCACGCCGGCCCGGTTCGTCGCCCAGCTCGGCGATTCCGGAGTACGAGAGTCGCTCTGGCTCAGCGTGAAGACCAGTGTGGCCGCCACGCTGCTGTGCCTGGTCCTGGGACTGCCAATGGCATACCTCCTCGCGACTCGGCGGTTTCCCGGGAAGCGCGCAGTTGAGGTGCTGATGGACCTCCCGATGGTGATTCCCCCGACGGTCGCCGGATTCGCACTGCTCATGGCATTTGGCCGGGCGGGGCTCCTCGGCCGGACCCTTTCGACCTTCGGGATCACACTTCCGTTCAGCACCGCTGGCGTGGTGGTCGCCCAGGTATTCATGGCGGTGCCGTTTCTGGTGGGGGCGGCGCGTGCCGGCTTCGAAGCGGTGGATCGGCGCTACCTCGATGCGGCAGCGACGCTCCGGGCGGGGGAATTCACCACCTTCTGGCGGGTGCGCATCCCGCTCGCGATGCCGGGAATCGTGGCCGGGGTGGGGATGGCGTGGGCTCGTGCCCTGGGCGAGTTCGGGGCCACGATCACCTTCGCCGGCAATCTCGCCGGGACCACCCGGACCGTTCCGCTCGATGTCTACCTCCGGCTGCAGGAAAACCTCGATGCCGCGGCGACTCTGTCCCTGCTCCTCGTGGTGATGGCTGCGGTGCTGCTGACGGCGATGCGGCAGGCCGGCCTGGGACTGTTCGCCCCTCAACGTGCTTCGAGCCTCGCTCCGCTACCGGCTCGCTGACTTCGAGCTGGACCTGACGCTCGACGCGGCCCCGGGTAGCACCCTGGCGCTGGTGGGCGAGAGCGGGTCCGGGAAGACCACCGCTCTCCGGCTCCTGGCCGGGCTGGCTCGTCCGGACCAGGGGCGGATCGAAGTGGGGGACGCGCTGTGGTGCGACACCGCCCTGGGTATCTGGATCCCCGCGCATGAGCGCACGGTGGGCTTCGTGGCCCAGGACTACGCCCTTTTCCCGCATCTCACGGTTCAGGAGAACATCGGGTTCGGGCTCCAGGCAGTAGGCATACGGCGCGGAGTGCTGCAGCGTCGGGTCGCCGATCTGCTGGAGCGCTTCGATCTCTCGGCACTGGCAGACCGGCGTCCCGCGCAACTCTCCGGCGGCCAGCAGCAGCGGGCCGCGCTGGCGCGGGCGCTGGCCCTGGATCCCGCGCTGCTGCTGCTCGATGAGCCGCTCTCCGCGCTCGATGTGCGGACCCGCCACGAGGTCCGCTCGGAACTCCGCGCGGTGCTTGCCGGACTGCCGTGTATCACCGTGCTGGTTACCCACAGTCCAGTGGAGGCGCTGGTGCTCGGCGACCGCATCGCGGTGCTGGAGGACGGACGGGTTTCGCAGGTCGGGAATAGGGAGGAGCTCCTCCGGCGGCCCCGGTCGGCTTACATCGCCGAGTTCATGGGCCTCAACCTGATGCAGGGCCGAGTGCTCAGTTCCTCGCCGGAAGACGGGACCCGGGTCACGACGGGCGATGGCGAGCTGCTGGTCGCCGGTCCGGTGCCCGATACAACCGCGCCGCTCTTCGTGGTGGTGAGCCCGCGTGAGATCACGCTGTATGGGTCTCCGCCCGCCGCCAGCGCCCAAAACCTCTATCACGGCAGAGTGCTCGAAATGGTGCCGGAGCCTCCGTTCGGGGAGCGGGTCCGGGTTGTTCTCGATACCCACCCCCGACTGGTGGCGGAGGTGACAGCGGCCGCCGTGGCGCAGCTGGGCCTCACGGAAGGGGCCCCCGTGTATGCCTCGTTCAAGGCGACAGGCGCAGTGGCATACCACTGAGCCTTGGCCTGACGGCCTTCTCTGTTGTGACTGCCTGACGCTGGACCCGATCACGAACATCGCTTACCCGCACTTCACCAATCGAAGGAGGGACCCTGTGCGACACCACGTCGGTGTGCTGTCTCTGGTGATCCTCGCGGCCTTCGCCGTTCCCGCGGCTGGCCAGCAGGACACGACCGCGGCTCCGCCTCGGCCGGCCACCCCGATCGTCAAGCTCTCCGGCTACTTGCAGGCGCGGGAGACCTGGCAGAAAGACATCGGACTCACCGGGTCAATCAACCGGGCCAGGTTGGTAGCGTCCGGACCAATTGCCAGCGATTTCAGCTGGCGGCTCCAGGGGGAGTTCCGGACCGGCAGTGTCGGGACCGGCAAAGCGTCGGTCTCGCTGATGGATGCCTACATCCGATGGTCGCAGCCGCAATTCGGCGTGCAGGTCGGTCAGTTCAAGACCCCGTTTACCTGGGAATACATGACCAGTCTCTCGGATCTGGAGAGCGCCGATCGGTCGACCGCGGTGGACTCGCTGGCCACCAAGCGCGACATCGGCGTGATGGGCGACTACCGTTTCAGTGATGTGGTCCGAGTGTACGCCGGTGTCTTTAACGGTGAAGGCACCAACGTCACAGTGAACAAGGATTCGACGGTGCTCGGCGTGGGCCGGGTGGAGATCCGTCCGATTCCGGCCATCGAGTTGGGCGCCAGCGTGGCCCGGTACTTCGGGGACAGCACCCGCTACAGCATCGATGCCAACTACGCCGACCCGCGGTTCGTGGTGCGAGGGGAGTACGTCGCCCAGGCGCGTGACAGCGTCGGGGGCAAGCAGGACTTCGGCTGGTTTGCGCTGGGGGCGGTGAAGGCGGTGCCCGAGGTGCAGCTGCTCCTCAAGTACGAGTACTTCCGGCGCGACCAGATCAGCCTGCAGCAGCGCAATCGGGCCTGGACCGCCGGCGCCAACCTTTTTCTCCATGGGGAGCGGGTCAAGCTCTACCTCGAATACGTGTCTCGGAAGATCGGCGATCCCGGAATTCGGAAGGGGACGATCCTGACGCAGTTGCAGGTCAAGTACTAGGCCTCGCGGGGCCGGTCACCGAGGGTTGCCGGGCGGTGGTGGGGTGGGCTAATCTCCCCGCCCCACGCCCAACCGTGAAGGCCCCATGAGTGGCTATCCCAACATCCCCCGTCCAACGAACGAGCCGGTCCTGGCCTATGCTCCCGGCAGCCCTGAGCGGGCGGCTCTCAAGGCCCGCCTCGCGGCTATGGCCAAGGAAACGATCGATATCCCGATCATCGTCGGGGGCAAGGAGATCCGCACCGGGAAACTGATCGACGTGGTGAGTCCCCACGATCATCGCCGGGTGTTGGCGCGGGCGCATCACGCGGACCTGGCGACAGTGCAGGCCGCGATCGCCAGCGGACAGCAGGCGTGGCGGGAGTGGTCGGCGATGCGGTTCGAGGACCGGGCCGGCGTGCTGCTCAAGGCAGCCGACCTTCTGGCGGGCCCCTGGCGGGCCACGGTCAATGCGGCGACCATGCTCGGCCAGAGCAAGACCGCCTTCCAGGCGGAGATCGATAGCGCCTGCGAGCTGATCGATTTCTGGCGATTCAACGTGCATTTCGCGGAGCAGCTGTACCGGGAGCAACCCGCCTCCGCGCCACTCACCTGGAACCGGATGGAGCACCGGGCGCTGGAAGGATTCGTCTACGCGATCACCCCATTCAACTTCACCGCGATCGGCGGCAACCTCCCTACCGCCCCGGCCCTCATGGGCAATGTGGCGCTCTGGAAGCCGGCCCAGACGGCGCTCCTCAGCAACTACTATGTGATGAAGGTGCTGGAGGAGGCCGGACTGCCCCCCGGGGTGATCAACTTCGTGCCCGGCGATCCCCAGGCGGTGAGCGGCGCGGCTCTCGCCGATCCGGCGCTGGCCGGGATCCACTTCACCGGTTCCACGGCGGTGTTCCAGACTTTGTGGCGCACGGTCGGAGAGAACCTGCCGCGCTACCGCGGCTATCCGCGGATCGTGGGGGAGACCGGCGGGAAGGACTTCGTGCTTGCCCATCCCAGCGCGGACCTGGAGGCACTGGCGGTCGGGCTGGTACGCGGGGCCTACGAGTACCAGGGCCAGAAATGCAGCGCCGCCTCCCGCGCCTACGTCCCCGCCAGCCTCTGGCCGAAGCTCAAGGAGCGGCTGCTGGCGCTGATCGCCGACATCCGCATGGGGGACGTCGCCGACTTCCGCAACTTCATGGGCGCGGTGATCGACCGCCGCGCCTACGAGCGGCTCACCGGCTATCTGGCGCAGGCGAAGAATGACTCTGGCGTCACCATTCTCGCTGGCGGTGGAGCCGATGCGGAAACCGGCTACTTCGTGGAACCGACCCTGATCCAGGTGGAGCACCCTGGTTATCGCACCATGTGCGAGGAGCTGTTCGGCCCGGTGCTCACGCTGTACGTCTATCCCGACGCTCAATGGTCGGAGACGCTCCGCCTGGTGGACCAGACCAGTCCGTACGCGCTCACGGGGGCGGTGTTTGCCCAGGACCGGCGGGCGTTGGCGGAGGCCGAGGCGGCGTTGCGCCATGCGGCAGGGAACTACTACATCAACGACAAGCCGACCGGGGCGGTGGTGGGGCAGCAGCCGTTCGGCGGCGCCAGGGCAAGCGGCACCAACGACAAGGCAGGCTCGATCCTCAATCTGGTGCGCTGGGTGTCACCCCGGACTATCAAGGAGAACTTCCTGCCGGCGAGGGACTATAGGTATCCGTTTATGGGGGGGGAATAAGGGGGGGGAAGGGCGGAGAAACACCTCCGCCCTTTCCGCCCTTTCCGCCCTCCCAGCTCACCTCTCACTCTTATAAACCACTCCCCCCTTCATCACGAACTTCACCCGCTGGAGCTCGGTAATGTCGGCGAGCGGATCGCCGCTCACGGCCACCAGGTCTGCGAAGTGTCCGTCCGTGACGCTCCCCAGATTCTGCTGCTGATCGAGCAGCCGGGCCGCGACCGACGTGGCTGACTTGATCGCCTGCATCGGGGTCATCCCGTAGCGCACCATGTAGGCCAGCTCCTGCGCCTGGTTCTCGGTCCAGGCGTAGCCGCCGACGTCGGTGCCGTAGGAGATATACGGCATGAGCCCCCGCCGGATTGCCTCGCCGAACGCCAGCCGCTCGAGATCCACCATCTTGGGCCAGATGCCGCCGCGCCCCTGCGCCACGTACGCCCCGACGAAGATGGTGGGGCACCAGTAGACCTTCTGCCGGACCATCCGTTCGATCAGATCGGGGGTGAGGCCGTCGCCGTGCTCCACGGTGTTGAACCCGGCGCGAAGCGCCGCATCGATCCCATCCCAGCCGATAGCATGGCCGGCGACCTTGCGACCCAGTCGATGGGCTTCGTCGACAAACGCCTTGAGCTCTTCGTCGGTGTAGTTCACCCAGCTGTGCAGCTTGCCGTCGGGGCCGAGGTAGTAGCGACGGTCGACGTAGACCTTGATCCAGTCGGCGCCGTACTTCACCTGTTCCCGTACCGCGTGGCGAATGTTGTCGACGCCATCGACGATTTCCACGCCTTCCGGCACCCGCAGCTCCCAGGAATAGCCGGTGAGCGGGTACATCCCCGTCGGCGCGAAGGCGCGGGTGGCGACGAACATCCTGGGACCGGGAATGATTCCCCGGTTGATCGCGTTCCGCACGTCTACGTCCGCGTACATCGCCCCTTCGCTCTCCAAGTCGCGCATGGTGGTGAAGCCGTTCATCAGCGCGGTGCGCGCCGAGACCGTGGCGCGGATGGTACGATAGGGGATGGACTCCTTCAGCAGCTGGGCGTCATAATCTTCGGCGGTGATGTCCCCCTGCAGCAGGATATGGGTGTGGTTGTCGATCAGCCCCGGCAGCACCGTGAACCCGCTCAGGTCGATCCGCGCGGCGTCACCCGCCGTCCGATCGAGGTCGGCGTAGGCCCCGACCTTCGCAATCCGATCTCCCTCGATGAGGATGCCCTGATCGCTGCGCACCCGGTCGGAGTCGCCGTCGATGAGCCTGCCGGCGTGTACCAGGGTGCGGGTGGGCGCGGCGGCCTGTGATTTCAGTGCAGTGGGCGCGAGCACGAGAAGAACCACCCCAACAAGACGCCCGGCGTGGCGCATAGGTGAGAAGCGAGACATTATCACGGTGCCTCGAAGGAGAGCGCGGGTTGAAGAGGAGAAGGGACGCTGCCGGCATGTCAGACGACCTCACGAGATATTCCATCCTCGCCGCCGGAAGGCAAGTGAGAGCGGCGATCGGGCTCCTCATCTCGGGGTTCGGCCTGCTCGCGCGCGGGGCCTCGGCGCAGGCCTCGGCGCCTTACTATCACCCGCTGCAGCTGGATTGCGCGAGCTTTCGCCAGCAGGTCCGGTCGACCATCGACCTGGAGGGGATCCGGGAGCGATCGCGAGAGACCACCGGACGCGACGGCATTCTGGAGCTGCGCGCGGCCGCGCAGGATTCGCTCATCATGCTGACCGCCTGGTTCGACACCCTGATTGTGTGGCGGGAGGGAGCGGGCGAGCGGCTGGAACCGGAGACCGATGGGGTGATCGGTGGCCGTTACAAGGGCTCACTGACGGTGCAAGGCGCTTTCGTGTCGCTCGACCGCCCCTTCGTGCCGGATGAGGTGGCCCAGGTTTCTGACGTGGGCGACGCGCTGCAGGAACTGCTGCCTCCGCTGCCACCGGTGGCGCTCCAGCCGGGCCAGGGATGGAAGGACGATCTCGGCACCGTCATCAGCCGGCTGCCGGACGGGCTCAACGGCGGACACCGGGTGGAGCGGTACCGGTTGACGCGGCGATCGTCGGGGGAGGAGTTCCGGATGCTGCCGGACTCGATCGAAGTGCGCGCGACCCGCCGTGAATCGGAAACGGGAGTTTACGAGTGGACCGCGGAGCTGGGCGTGGTACACTGGGATCGAGGTATCACGACCGATGTCATGGTGCCCACGGGTGGTCCCGTGCGGGCACCCTTTCGCACTCACATCGAGCAGCAGGCGACCGTGGACCGGGTCGGGGCGGAGTGCGGCGAGTAGCCGCGGCCTCGCCTCAGCGGGCCGCGGCCCCCGTCGTCGCGATCTGGCGGTAGATGTACTCGTCGGGCCCAGTCGCCTCGGTCAGGGCCTGCTCGATGATGTCGTGCCGCGGTGAGAGAGAGCAGACTGGGTCCACATTGGTGGCATCGCCGGTCAGCGCGAAGGCCTGGCAGCGGCAGCCGCCGAAGTCCTGCGCCTTCCGGGGGCAGCTGCGGCACGGCTCCTTCATCCAGGTATCGCCGCGGAAGGCGTTGAAGATGGGAGACTGGCCCCAGATCCACTCGAGCGAGTGCTCGCGAACGTTCACGAACTCGAGATGGGTGATCTGGGTCGCGCCGTGGCAGGGGAGGGCCCGGCCGTCGGGCGTCACCAGGATGTAGACGTTGCCCCAGCCGCCATAGCAGGGTTTGGGATACTTCTCGTAGTAATCGGGGAGGACGTAGATGATCTGCATCTTCCCCTTGTACTTCGTCAGCGCCGCCTCCGCGATGCCTCGGGAGCGTTCCACCTGCTCCCGGGT
>DASPUE010000089.1:0-2175 GCA_035623055.1 Gemmatimonadales bacterium | reverse complement strand
TCCAGCACGTGCCGGATCTCGAACAAGGTGGCATAGGCACGAGCGCAGTCGAGCATCGCCGGAATGATGTTGCGTCCTTCACGCGCCGCTTCGCCCATCGCGGCGAGCCGCGCGTCGACCTGGCTCTGGTTGCGCTTGGTCCGCAGCGACTGCATCCGCTGCCGCTGGGTCTCCTCCGCATTGTCACCGACCCGGAGAATCTCCACCGGAATCTCGTCTTGCTCCACGAACTCGTTGACCCCCACGACGACCCGGCGCCGCTGCTCCAGCTCGGCCTGGAAACGGGCGGCCGATTCGGCGATCTGCCGCTGGAACCACCCCGACTCGATCGCGGGCACCACGCCACCCTGGGCCTCGATTTCGGCGAAGAGCCCCGCCGCTTCCCGCTCCAGGGTCTCGGTCAGCGCTTCGACGTAGTACGACCCGCCGAGCGGGTCGGCCACGTTGGGCACGCCGGTCTCGTAGGCGAGAATCTGCTGGGTCCGCAGGGCGATCCGCACCGATTCCTCGGTGGGAAGGGCCAGGGTCTCGTCCAGCGCATTGGTGTGGAGTGACTGCGTCCCGCCGAGCACCGCGGCCAGCGCCTGGTAGCCGACCCGGACGATGTTATTGAAGGGCTGCTGCGCGGTGAGGGACACGCCGGCGGTCTGGCAATGGAACCGCATCTGCCAGCTGCGGGGATTGCGGGCCCCGTACTTCTGGCGCATGGTCCGAGCCCAGATTCGCCGGGCGGCGCGGAGCTTGGCGATCTCCTCGAAGAAATCGCTGTGCACATCCCAGAAGAACGACAGTCGTGGGGCGAAGCTATCGACCTCGAGTCCCCGTGCCAGGCCATGCTCGACGTAGCAGAACCCGTTGGCCAGCGTGAAGGCCAGCTCCTGCGCCGCGGTGGCCCCGGCCTCGCGGATATGGTAGCCCGAGATCGAAATGGTGTTCCACTTCGGGGTGTGGGCGGAGGCCCACTCGAAGAGGTCCACGATCACCTTGAGCGCGGGTTCGACCGGGAAGATCCACGCATGCTGGGCCATGTACTCCTTCAGCATGTCGTTCTGGATGGTTCCCTGCAGGTCGGCGATCTTCACTCCTTGACGCTCGGCGGCCGCCACGTAGAAGCAGAACAGCATCGCGGCCGGCCCGTTGATCGTCATCGAAGTGGAGACCCGGTCGAGGGGAATACCATCGAACAGGTCCTCCATGTCCTTCAGGCTCGAGATCGCCACGCCGCACTTCCCCACCTCCCCTTCAGAGCGGGGATGGTCGGAGTCGTAGCCCATGAGGGTGGGGAAATCGAAGGCGACGGAGAGGCCGGTCTGGCCGCGTGCGAGCAGAAACTTGTAGCGCTCGTTGGTGTCATTCGCCGTGCCAAAGCCGGCGAACTGCCGCATGGTCCACAGTCGCCCGCGGTACATCGTGGGGTGGATGCCGCGGAGATATGGGAACTCGCCGGGGAGCCCCTGCGCTGCCGCCTGGTGGGGCGGTAGATCGAGCCCCGTATAGACCGGTTGCAGCTCGCGGCCGGAAATGCTGGTGAAATCCACTTCGCTGCGTATGGGGAGCGCCCGCACCTGCTCGCGCCAGCGGGCCACTTCGGCGCGCAGCTGCTCGAGTTCCCGTTCCTGGGCCTCGAGGCGCTCCGCCAACTCACGCAAATGGTCCGGTTTCGACAGCGTCATAGTCGGGACCCCTGCCGCAATCCGTCCAGGACCTCCGCCGCGACCTCGTAGGGGCTCAGCCGCCCGGCGGCGATCTCATCGATCCGGTCGCGGATGACCTGATCCGCGCCGGTTTCCTGCCAGACCCAGTGGCGGGTGGCGCGCTCGACGACTTCCCGGGTCCGCTCGTACAGGCGCCGCCGCCGCCGCTCCGCCAGGACTCCCGAGGCGATCAACCACTGCTGATGCCGCTCGAGGGCCTCGATCAGATCCTCGAGACCATCTCCCCTGCTGGCCACGGTGCCCAACACCGGCTGTTTCCAGGAGGCGTCTTCCCCGCTCTCGGGTTCCCCCTGCCGCGCGGGCGTCGGCGCCGGCCGATGATGGGCCCGCACATGGCGCAGCGCGTTGCCGCTTCGGATCGACAGGGTGATCTCGATCTCCTGGCGCAGCCGATCGGCGCCCGGTCGGTCGGCCTTGTTCACCACGAACAGGTCACCGATTTCCATGATCCCCGACTTGA
>DASPUE010000088.1:0-6610 GCA_035623055.1 Gemmatimonadales bacterium | reverse complement strand
CCGAGGAAGGAGCGCAGTGCGGCTTCGACGGCTGCCCGGCTTGGGGCTTCAGCGGAGCTCGGCACGCCGCCGAGCGGATCACCG
This sequence comes from Gemmatimonadales bacterium, assembly GCA_035623055.1. GTDB lineage: Bacteria > Gemmatimonadota > Gemmatimonadetes > Gemmatimonadales > GWC2-71-9 > JADJOM01. The sequence continues at coordinate 6,526 of DASPUE010000088.1, read as the reverse complement.
GTCAGATCATCAGTCGTGGTCCGAACGCCCAGCCTTGCGGTCGCGAGGTAGGTCTTGGCCTGCCGCTCGACGAACCGCGCCAGCCGGGTCGCCCGCCCTACCAGGATGACCAGCAGACCCGTCGCGAACGGATCGAGGGTGCCGGCATGCCCCACCGCACGGGTCCCCAGCGCCCGGCGCACCCGGGCAACGACATCGTGGCTGGTCGGGCCGGTGGGCTTGTCGACCAGCAGCGCGCCGATCAGCTCTCCTTCTCCTGCTTGAGCTCTTGCAAGATCTCGTTGATCCTGGCCGCATGCTCGAGGCCGCGGTCCAGCTCGAAGCGCAGCTCGGGCACGGTCCGGGCGTTGAGTGCCTTGGCAACCCGCCCGCGCAGAAACCCTGCCGCGCTGGCAAGTCCCGCCAGGGCAGCCTCCCGCTCGGCAGGCTCGCCCATGATGCTCACCCGCACGGTCGCCACTGCGAGGTCGTTGGTCACCTGCACACCGGTCACCGTCACGAAGCCGATGCGGGGATCGCGCAGTTCGGTCAGGAGCAGGTCGGCGATCACCTGCCGGACCGTCTCCGCGACCTGATCGGGGCGCCGGCTCGAGCCCTTCATGACGCAGTCACCGTCGTTTCGATGATCCTGGCGCCATCCGCCCCCTCCACCACTCGATCCGCGGCCCGCAGCGTCTCCTCGGCCACTCGCCGCTCGCTCGCGACGGTCACACAGGCGATGCCCGCGCGCTGCCACAGGTCCTGGTGGTCCACCTCTGCCACCGCCACGTTGAGCTTTCGGCGCAGCTCTGCCTTCAGGGACTGGAGGATAGCCCGCTTGTCCTTGAGGGACTGGCAGTTCTCGAGGTGCAGCTCCCAGACCTGAGTGAGGGTGATCATGTGCGGTGTGCAGCGTCCGGCGTGCAGCGCCCGCCTTACGCCACCCCGGTCTCCGTGGTGCTCCCCAGGGTGCGCTTCACCTGCTCGACCCGGAAGCTCTCGATGACGTCACCAACCTTGAGATCGTTGAAGTTCTCGATCCCGATGCCGCACTCGAGTCCTTCTCGCACCTCTTTCACATCGTCCTTGAAGCGCTTGAGGCTGGCGAGCTGGCCCTCGTACACCGGCACGCTGTCCCGCAGCACCCGCGCCTTGGCGGTCCGCGAGATGGTTCCGCTCCGCACTTGGCAGCCGGCGATGGTGCCCACCTTGCTGACCTTGAAGAGCTGCAGAACCACCGCCTCGCCGAGCACCGTTTCCTTGGTCTCCGGCTTGAGCAGGCCCTCCAGAGCGGCCCGGACCTCGTCCACCGCCTCGTAGATGATGCGATAGGTGCGGACATCGACCTGCTCACGCTCCGCGGCAGCGCGGGCGCCCGCATCAGGACGGACGTGGAAGCCGATGATGATCGCCCCGGAGGCCTTCGCGAGCAGCACGTCGCTCTCGCTGATGGAGCCTACGCCCCGGTGGACGATGTCTACCCGGACCTCACCGGTCGAAAGCTGACCCAGCGCGTCCGCGAGCGCCTCCGCGGGCCCGCCCTGGTCGGCCTTGATGATCAGGCGGAGCGCCCCCATCTGGCCCTGCGCCAGCGCCCGGGAAATGTCCTCGAGCGAGCCGCCGCGCGCGGTGCGCCGGTTCTGGGCCTCCCGTTCCAGCCGCTGCCGCTTCTGGGCGATTTCCCGCGCCTCGACGGCGTCGGTGGTCACCAGGAAGTTGTCACCCGGAGAGGGCGTCCCTTCGAAGCCGAGGATCTGCACCGGAATCGAGGGGCCGGCTTCCTTGACGTTCTTGCCACGCTCATCGAACAACGCGCGAACCCGGCCGGAGAACTTGCCGCAGATGAAGTTGTCGCCGACGCGCAGGGTGCCCTTCTGCACCAGGATCGTGGCGACCGGCCCCTTGCCGGGGTCCAGCGTCGCCTCGATGACGGTGCCGGAGGCGGGCCGGTCGGGATTGGCCTTGAGGTCGAGGATCTCCGCCTGCAGCAGAACTTGCTCGAGCAACTGGTCGACGTTGGTGCCCTTCTTCGCCGAGATCGGCGTCGAGAGCACCTGGCCACCGAATTCCTCCAGCACCACGTTATGGGCCAGGAGATCCTGCTTCACCTTCTGAATGTTGGCGGTCGGCAGGTCGATCTTGTTGATGGCGACGATGATCGGCACGCCCGCGTTCTTGGCGTGGCTGATCGCCTCTACCGTCTGCGGCATCACGGCGTCTTCCGCGGAGACCACCAGCACCACGATGTCCGTGACCTGGGCACCGCGGGCACGCATGGCGGTGAAGGCCTGGTGACCCGGGGTGTCCAGGAACGTGATCCTCTTGCCGCTCGGCAGCGTGACGTGATAGGCGCCGATGTGCTGGGTGATTCCACCCGCCTCGCCGGCGACCACGTTGGCCTTGCGGACGTAGTCGAGCAGTGACGTCTTGCCGTGGTCCACGTGACCCATGATCGTGACCACCGGCGGGCGGGGCTGGAGGTTCTCCTCCGACTCGGTCTCCTCGACGGTCTCGCCAGTCGCCGCGTATTCCTCTTCCTTCACGGCCTGGTAGCCGAACTCCGATGCGATCAGCTCGATCTGGTCGAAATCGAGTCGCTGGTTCACCGTGACCATGAGGCCCAGCTCCTTGAACGCGAGCTGGACGATCTGAGTGGCCGGGACCTTCATGAGGTCGGCAAGCTCGGAGACCGAGATGAACTCGTTTACCCGGACGCGAGTCCGCTCCGCCTCACGCTCCTCCTTGGCCCGCGCGAGCGCCTCCTGGTAGCCCGACGATTCCCGCCGCACGCCCTTCTTGACCGTGCCCCGGTGCATGCCCGCCAAGGTCTTCTCGATGTTCGCCAGCACCGCTTCCTGATCAACCGACGACTTGCGGCCCTTCTTGCCCTTCTTGCGACCGCCGCCCTTCTCCGCGTCCGGACCGAAGGTGCGCGGCCGTTCAGCGGTGCTGGGTGCGCCAGGCGTGACCGGGCCCCCGGGGCGAGGACCGCCGGGACGGGGGCCACCGCCCGTGCGACTGCCTACGCCCGCGGGCGAACTGGAACTGAAGACCGGCTTGGGACGCTGGAAGCGTGGCACTTCGCCCCCTGGCCGCTCGACCGGACGGGGGATGCGGGTCGGAATGCGGGGATTCCCGGACGGTCCGAGAGGAATCGACGGGCGCGCCGGCGGGGTGACGCCCGCAGCCGGGGCGGCTGGCGCCGCGGTGGCGGCAGCCGCCAGCCGATCTTCCTTCCCTGACTCTCGCGAGACCTCGATCTTCGCCTCTTCCTCGACGGGCAGTGGCGGCAGGTTCTTGAAAAGCGCGCGGGCCCGCTCCTCGAGGGACGCGGGGAGCATCGGCTCCTCGCGCTTCTCGACCGGACGCGACAGCTCGAGCGCTTCCACCCGTAGCGCCTCGGCGGCGCGTTCGGCCTCCGCCTCCGCCTCGGCCTTGGCGACCTCGGCAGCGGTGCGCCGGCGTTTGGCTGGCTTGGACGCATCCGACACCGGCTCCGCCTCGACGGCCGGCTTCGCCGCCTTCTTGGCCCGCTTCTTCGGGGCGGGCTCCTCGGTCGCCTGGGCGGCTTTCCGCTTCTCGCGCTCCCACCGCACCCGGATAGCCGATACCTGGGCATCCTCGAGGGGAGACATGTGGCTCCGCACGAAGATGCCCATATCGCGGAGCATGCTCATGAGCTGCTCCGCGGGGACGCCGAATTCCGCTGCCAGATCGTGGACTCGAGTCTTGACCACTCACGCCTCCAGTGGGGCGTCGCCCCGGCTCGCATCCGCGAGGCCGTGGGCCAACGCCCGGTCCAACACTCCGGCGACCATGACCCCGGGCCGTCCCAGCCGGGCCCCGATCGCCTCTGCTGATGGGCCCGGCAGCAGGGGAACCCCGCGCCCGGCCGCCAGCCGAACCACCTTCTCCTCTGCGCGCGGACTCACATCCGCCGCCACAACTACACAGGCCACCTTCCCCGCCTTGAGCGCCGAGCGGACCTGCTCCACGCCGACCACCACCTGCCGAGCGCGATAGCCCAGACCGAGCAGCCGGAGCAGCCGCTCAGCTCTGGGATCCGGCGTCCTCGCCACCCTCCTCGGTCAGCTCCGCGAGGAACGAGACCAGTTGCTCGCTCCGCTCCGGAGTCATGCCGGGGATCTTTTCGATGTCCTCGCGCTCGAGGTCGAGCACGTCCTTGAGCCGCTCGTAGCCGGCGCCGTTGAGGATCGCCAGCAGCTCCGGGGAGAGCCCCTTGAGCTCGGAGAGCGGCAGCTGCATTACGGCTTCGTCCTCGGGCGGCAGCGGCGCGAACAGCGGCCCTTCGCCGCCACGCTCCAACCACTCGCGGCTGGAGTAGAGGTCGATCTTCCAACCGGTCAGCTCGCTCGCCAGCCTCACGTTCTGGCCGTTGCGGCCAATGGCGAGGGACAGCTGATCCTCGTCCACCACCGCCTGGATCGTCTTGGTCGCGGGATCCGAGAACACCTTGGCCACTCGCGCCGGCGCGAGGGCCAGGCGGGCGAAGCGCTCGGGGTCGGGCGACCAGGGAACGATGTCGATGCGCTCGCCACCCAGCTCGTTCACCACCGCCTGCACCCGCGAGCCCTTGAGGCCGACGCAGGCGCCGACCGGATCGATGGCATCGTCGCGGGAGATCACCGCGATCTTGGTGCGGCTCCCCACTTCCCGGGCCCAGGCCCGGATCTCGACGATGCCCTGCTGGATCTCGGGGACCTCGAGTTTGAACAGCGCCTTCACGAACAGGGGGTCCCCACGGGACAGAATCAGTCGCGGTCCCTTGGGTGTCTCCTCGAGCCGCTTGAGCACGGCCCGGATGGTATCCCCCTGGTGGAACTTTTCCCGGTGGTTCTGCTCCCGGTACGGGATGATCGCCTCCGCCTCCCGGAACTTGTTCAGCATGATGACCAGCTTGCCCCGCTCGATCTGCTGCACTTCGCCGCTCAGCAGTTCGCCCACCTTGCTCGCGAATTCGTCACGGATGCGGGTCCGTTCCCCCTCTCGGACCCGCTGGATGATGCGCTGCTTCGCAGCCTGCACCGCCAGCCGACCGAACTCAGCGAAGGGCACTTCCTCCTCGAGCATGTCCCCCACGGCAAACTCGGGGTCCTCGTACTGGGCTTCCTCGAGGGAGATCTGGCTGCTTTGGTCCTCGACCGCTTCCACCACCTGGCGGAGCCGGACGATGCGAATACTCCCCTTGAGCTCGTCGAATTCGAGCTCAAAGCGGACGTTGGGCCCATAGCGACGCGCCAGCGCCGCATGGATCCCGTCCCGGAGCAGATCCAGCAGCTCGGCGCGATCCAATTGCTTGGTCGTTGTCAGTTCCCGAATAGCACTCAGTACTTCAGCAGAACCGGACATCCCTCTTCTCCCTGCCCTTATGGCTCAGGGCGGCTCTCGGCCGCCATAGGGTCGGTTTCCTGCAGCCACGCTTCCTTTATCTCGGCTAGCGGGACGAGGACATGGGCTCCGTCGGGGAGCCGCACCCGGACGTGGTCCTCGTCGGGGACCTCGAGGATCACGGCGCGGGGGTGGCCGGACAGCGACCGGACCGTCATTCGCACCGTGCGCCCTACATAACGGCGCCAGTGCTCCGCGAACCGGACTGGTCGCTCGATGCCAGGTGAGGAGACCTGCAACAGATAGCGACGACCGATGCCACCCTCACCCTCGAACCACCGCTCCAGGGTCCGACTCACCCGCGCGCAGTCTTCGGCGGTGACCCCATGTCCTGGCCGGCTGTCCGGGCGATCGATCCGAACCTGGATGGACGGGCGCTGCGGCGGGCCCGACTTCCGGAATTCGATGAGCTCGAACCCGAGAGCGGCAACGTGGCGGCGGACTGCCTCGAGCAGCGAGTCGGTAGCCATTGAAGACGGGCCAAAAAAAATGTGGGGGAACTCCCCCACATCCGACCGCAGTGACCCGGCTGGAGATCCCCTTACAGCGCGGGAAGTATAGGCTTGGGGCTGGGTTTCGTCAATGCGGGGAAACCCTATGGCGACCGGATATTACGGGACCGTGACGAGGCGCTGGCGGGTGCCAAAATCGACCCCGCTACCCTTGGGTTACCGAGCCGTCATCCCGCCAAGATCGCCCCCGGTTGGGAAGCCAAGGTACGCCACCATCCGGCCATCGAGACCCCGTGACGCCCGGTGGCTGTAGAACCTCGGGCGATCGTGTCCGGAGCACCAATGTGATGTGGATATTCCCTTCAACCCGAGGGCACGCCCCTGTTCTGTCAGGATATCTCGCAAATCGACGTGCCATGGGCCGGCACCATCGGCCGCCAGGCCACAGCCCGTGATGACTTCAGATCCGACTTCATAGCACTCACCACAAATCCCAACACCGCAGTGCATTATGATCTGCTCAGGTCTCGTGCCGGCGACTTCAACTAGAGTCCGAACTCCCTCGCCCAGAATGCCGGCCGCCGTACCCCGCCACCCACTGTGGAGAAGTGACACTGCGCGTCGCACGGGATCTACCAGATACACCGGAATGCAGTCGGCGACGGTCACCGTGAGCAGCAGGCCGG
>DASPUE010000087.1:0-2796 GCA_035623055.1 Gemmatimonadales bacterium | reverse complement strand
GGTGGTGCATTCGGCTTCCGCCACGTGATCGGTCCACTCGCGGCACTCGGCTACCGCTGCATCGTCATCGAGCCGCTGGCGTTCGGATCCTCTTCGCATCCCCCCCACGCCGACTACTCCTTTGCCGCCCAGGCGGACCGTATTGGTCACGCCCTGGACAGCCTCGGGGCCACCGGGGCGTTAATCGTCGCGCAGGCAAATGGGGCAGCGATGGCGTACCGACTCGCGTACCGGCGGCCCGAACTGGTGCGTGGAATCCTTTCAATCGAAGGCGGCCCCGCGGAGACCGCAGCCACACCGGGCCTCAAGCACGCGCTCCGCTTCGGCGGGTTTCTCACCAAGCTCTTCGTCGGCGCGGGGATGATTCGCTCCCGGGTCCGGCACGACCTGATCGAGAATTCCGGCGACACCACCTGGGTTACCCCCACGGTCCTGGATGAATACACCGCGGGTCAGGCCTCTGACGTGCACGGGACGATCGATGCGCTCCGCGCGATGTCCAAGGCCAGCGAGCCGGAGTCGCTGCGCGAGCGCCTGCACGAGGCTCGGGTTCCCGTGCGGTTGCTGATGGGGACGGTCGTTCACCCGAGCGGGATGAAGGAGGAGGAGTTGGCTGAGCTGCGTGAGTCGCTGCAGGATTTCGCGGTGGATAGCGTGCCGGGTTCTGGACAATACGTCGGGGAGGAACAGCCGGGGGTCGTGATCACCGCAGTGATTCGGCTGGCCGAGGCCGCCTCTCTCGAGGTGGTGGCGCATCAACCAATTGCCGAACCGCAGTAACTCCGTCTTCCAAACGGGTCTTGGCACAGGCGGGATGGAGCTCCTTGCGAGCGCCATCCCGCCGTCTCCTTATCGCCGCTCCCCTGGGGGCTCTGGAGACACGCTGAGTCACGAACAGCGATCTATCGCACCGACGCGATCGCCGTGATGCCGGTGTCGCCCCGCGCCTGAAAGGTGCCCCGCACCGTGACCCACCGGTTCTCATCGTCAGGGTTGCTGCTCACGAAGCCGCGCGCCAGGATCTCGAACTCCCCGGACAACCGACCGGCCCCGGCATCCGTGATCGTCACCCAGCCCCGCTCGCCCTCGAACCAACCCAGAGGATGCTCGGGCGACCCGGCCGCAAACGAGGCCCGGAAGGACGGCTCGCCCATCTCGGCATCGTTCCAGGAGTAGTGAATGGGATACCGCCCGGTGCTCGGCACGTGGTCGCCCGGCAGGTACAGGGAAAGGGCGCCCTGCGCAGTCGCGGCCCCAAGCGAGACCACGATCATGGGCTGTCCCGCGGCCTGCGAGGGCACGAGACCGTAGCGGGCTTCCTCCCCGTCGGCGGTCAACCGGACCGCACCGGTGCTGCCGAGCGAGAAGTACGAGGTCGGGACTGGCCGGAAGGCGAGAGACGCTGCGGCCAGGATGGCGAAGGTGTAAGAGTGGGCGCGCATGGTATCCTCCTGAGTATGGTGTGGGTCGTTGGTCCGCCGGCCGTCCGCCAGCAGCCTTCGGTGACCAGTCTACCGGACGCCCCCACGAGCCAATCACGAGATTATCAACTGGGGAATTGAGCCCCTGCCCCGGGCCCTTGTGTGAGGCGAGCATGGGCGGGATATTGGCGTGCAATACCATGTCAGACACAGGGTTACGCGCGATCCGCATCCAGGCCCTCGGAGGACTTGCCGTTTTCGAGGGAGGGCGGCCGCTGGGGGGCAACGCCCAGCAGCCAAGACGGCTTGCGGTCCTGGCGGTGCTGGCCCGGGCCGGCGATCGGGGGGTGAGCCGGGACCGGCTGGCGGCCCTGCTGTGGGAGGATGCCGACGAAGACCGCGCCCGCCGGAGCCTGAACCAGGCGCTGTACGCGCTCCGTCACGACCTCGGCTCCGAGGATGCGATCCTCGGAACCCGGGATCTCCGGCTCAACCCCGAGATCGTCGAGGTCGACCTCACCCAGTTCGAGACGGCGACCGCGTGCGGCGCCTTCGAGGAGGCGGCACGCCTGTATACCGGCCCATTCCTCGGCGACTTTCATCTCGCGGGGGTTCCGGCGTTCGCGCGCTGGGCCGATGAGGAGCGGGCCGGTCTCGCCGCGGAATATCGGCGGATCCTCGAGGCGGTCGCCGGCGCCGCAGGCAAACGGGACGACCGAAGCGCGGCGGTGCTCTGGTGGCGCCGGCTGGCCGCCCTCGACCCCGCCGATGCGGGGGCAACGCAGGGGCTGATGCGGGCCCTCGTGGCCGCCGGGGATGTCCCGGGCGCGATCCGGCAGGCCGAGATCTTCGATCAGATCCGCCAGCAGGAGTTGGAGCTGCCGGCGGACCCGGCGGTGCAGGCCCTCGCGCAGCGCATTCGCGAGGGGGCCTACGCCCCGGAGCCCGCCCCCAACGCACCCAAGCCGGTTCCAGTCAGAACAGTCGAGGCTGCCGAGCCCTCGGCGTCACCGGCGGTAGCGACCTCTTCCGCGCCAGCTCCCCCCCGCCGCCCCCCAGCGGGGCCCCGCGCGCTGGCCGCCGCGGTCCTGATCGGGCTCGGGGTGATCCTGGCCTGGTGGGGGACGTATCGGGAGAGGGACGTAGCGGGGCCCAAGCGCCTGGCGGTGCTTCCGTTCGAGAACGAGGGCGATTCGGCTGACGCCTACTTCACCGACGGGATAACGGACCAGCTGCGCGGCAAGCTTACCACCATTCCCGGGCTGGAGGTCGTCGCCAGCGTCAGCTCGAGCAACTATCGTGGCTCGACCATCCACCTCGCGGAGATCGCCCGCGAGCTGGGAGTCAGCTACCTGCTGATCGGGAAGGTGAGATC
>DASPUE010000086.1:0-5964 GCA_035623055.1 Gemmatimonadales bacterium | reverse complement strand
GCCCCACTCCCCCGACCTGCCTCTCACTCCTCACCGACACCGGACACCTTCCCTTAGGGATCGGGAACTCTACGCGCCCCGCCGAGCAGCGGATTGCCGCGACGGGGCTGGAATCACGACAGATACTTGACTAATCAACTAATATCTTGTACTCTAGTCCATGCCCGAGACACCGAGCCGCCTGCAGCGGGACCTCAAGCAGAACCGGCCGTTTCCGTCGGTGGCTCAGGAGGCGATGCTGAGCCTCTTCAAGACCGTGGACGACCTGCGCCGTGGCGCCATCCAGGTGCTCGAACCCGAGGGCATCACGCTGCAGCAGTACAACGTGTTGCGGATTCTCCGGGGCGCCGGCGCCGAGGGGCTGCCGACCCTGGAGATCGTGACCCGGATGATCGAACAGGCACCGGGAATCACCCGCCTGCTGGACCGCCTCGAGCGGAAAAAGTTGGTGCATCGAGAACGATGCCCCACCGACCGGCGCCAGGTCACCTGTCGCATCACGGAGCCGGGACTGGGACTGCTGGCTCGGCTGGACGCCGTGGTCGATCGCACCAACCGCCACTTGCTCGGTGGACTGACGACGGCCGAACAGCGGCAGCTCATTCAGTTGCTCGACCAGGTGCGGGAAGGTCTCCCCGCAGGATGAGGACGTGAGAAAGAGGCGCTTTGGTGCTCAAATAGTTGATTAGTCTGTTATTTAGATGTCATTGGTTTTCTTCAACAAGGATTTCGCCATGACGGCCACAACTCACCCCGCGGTCCACACCCTCGGCCACGAGGGAACGCTGCTCCAGAAACTGCTCTCCACCGGCAACGACCGGGTCGCCACCTTCCTGCGGCTCGTGCTCGGAATCGTCATTTTCCCGCACGGTGCGCAGAAGGCGCTGGGACTCTTCGGGGGCTACGGCTTCAGCGGGACCATGGGAGCGTTCACCCAGCAGATGCACATTCCGGCGGTCTTCGCCTTCCTGGCGATCGCGGCGGAGTTCGCGGGTTCCCTCGGCCTGATCAGCGGGCTCCTCACCCGCGTCGCCGCCTTCGGCATCTTCGTCAACATGCTCGTCGCCACGCTGCTAGTGCACCTGCCGAACGGCTTCTTCATGAACTGGTATGGCAACCAGAAGGGCGAGGGATTCGAGTACCATCTGCTGGTGATGGGGATTGCGGTGGCGCTGATGATTCGCGGCGGCGGTGCCGCGTCGGTGGATCGGGCGCTGAGCCCGGAGAAGTAGGCAACTTGCCGCCGGGGCCGAGTCGCAAGACTCGGCCCACGGCGCGCCGCTAGCCGACCGCGCCCGGCACTTCCTCCCCCTCGAGATAGGTATATCCCTCCAGGCCGGCAACGTAGTCGGCGATGAACTGATTGGCCTCGTTCCGGGGGAGGTCCTTTGCGTTGGTCACCTTGCGCCGGAAAGTCGTGAGCAGCTCCGCGGGCTGGAACTGGACGTAGTTGAGCACTTCGGTGACGGTGTCTCCGTGGACCAGATCGGTGATTTCGTAGCCCGCCGGGGTGAGCCGGACATGGACCGCGTTGGTGTCGCCAAAGAGATTGTGCAGGTCCCCGAGAATCTCCTGGTACGCCCCCGTCAGGAAGATGCCGAGGAGGTAGGGCTCATCCTCGCGGATGGGATGCAGCTCGAGTGAAGGCTTGCCTTTCCGTCCGCCCACAAAGCGATCGATCACTCCGTCGGAGTCGCAGGTGATGTCCTGGATCGTGCCGCGCCGGCTGGGGCGTTCGTCCAGGCGGTGAATCGGCATGATCGGGAACAGCTGGTCGATGGCCCAGTTGTCGGGGAGCGACTGGAACACGGAGAAGTTGCAGAAGTAGCGGTCGACCAGAGTCGCTTCGATGTCGGCCCAGATCTCCGGGTGTTCCGTCTTCTCCTGCTCGACCAGCCGAGCCAGCTGATTCATCGTCGCGAGATAGATCTGCTCGACGTTGGCCCGGTCCCGCAGGCTGAGTACACCGCTCGCGAACAGCTCCTGGGCCCGCTCCTTCCCGAAAGTGGCATCGTGATGCACTTCCTCGAGGCGCTCAGGGCTGATGGACTCGAGGTTTTCCTTCAGCTCTACCAGGATGGCGTGCGGGTCCGGCCCCAGGTCGGGGACCACCGGATCGCTCTGGGATTCGACGTCGGTGACATTGATCAGGAGCAGCGAGTGATGCGCGGTGATGGCCCGCCCCGATTCCGAGATGATGTGGGGCATCGGGACCCCCTCTGCGCGGCAGACGGTGCCCAGGGTGTAGACCACGTCGTTCGCGTACTCCCGCATCGAGTAGTTCATGCTCGCGGGCCGGGTGGAGCGGGAGCCATCGTAGTCCACCCCCAACCCGCCTCCCACGTCGACGTGGGTGAGCCCGAACCCCATGTTGCGGAGCTCGACATAGTAGCGCCCGATCTCCTCGAGTCCGGCCTTGATGTACTGGATGTCGGTGATCTGGCTGCCCAGGTGAAAGTGCACCAGCCGGAGCACGTCCTTGCGGCCCGCCGCCTCCAGCTTGTCCAGCACCTTCATCAGCTCCATCGCGGAGAGTCCGAACTTGGACTTCTCTCCACCACTCTTGGCCCAACGCCCCGCCCCCTCGGTGGCGAGCTTGATCCGGACGCCCATGGTCGGCTCGACCCCCAGCTCGTCGGCAACCTTGAGGAGTGTGTCCACCTCCGATAGCTGCTCCACCACCACGAAGACCGTATGGCCGAGCTTCTGGCCCATGAGGGCGAGGCGCATGTACTCCTCGTCCTTGTAGCCGTTGCAGACGATGATCGGCTGGGTGCCCTCGGTGATGCCGAGCACGGCCTGGAGCTCCGGCTTCGAGCCGCATTCCAGGCCCACGCCGAGGGGAGTGCCGAACTCCACGATTTCCTGCACGACGTGGCGCTGCTGGTTCACCTTGATCGGGTACACCGTGGTGTAGGTCGCGTCGTAGCCAAACTCGGTGATGGCGTTGCGGAACTGGGTGGCCAGCGTCTGCAGGCGGGCGCGCAGGATGTCCGAGAATCGGAGCAAGAGCGGCAGACCGACGCCCTGGGCGTTCAGGTCCATCGCCAGCTGGTAGAGATCAAGAGCCTGCTTGGGGTTTCCGTCGGGATGGACCGCGACCCGGCCATCGGGGTTGACTCGGAAGAATCCGAGGCCCCACCCCTGCATGTTGTAGAGCTTCTCCGAGTCCTTGACGGACCAGTTGGTGGCGGCGATGGGAATCCTCCGGTCCCGTGAGGGGGGAAATTCTAGTGGAACGGGGAGCGAGCGGAAAGGGCGCGGATGCCATCCGGACGCTCTCATAGCGGGGACGTCCTTGCTGTTACCTTTCCCGCATGTCATGGTCCTTCCGCGTGGCCCGCATCCTCGGCACGGACGTCAAGATCCACTTCACGTTCGTCCTGCTGCTGGTCTACATCTACTTCGAAGTCCAGAACGCCCAGGGCTCCGCGGCGGCGCTGGCCACGATCGTCTACTTCCTGGCCCTCTTCCTCTGCGTGCTGCTGCACGAGTTCGGCCACATCCTGATGGCCCGGAGGTTCGGCATCCGGACTCCCGATGTGATTCTGCTGCCGATCGGCGGCGTGGCGCGGCTGGAGCGGCTGGCGGAGGAACCGAAGCAGGAGTTCCTCATCGCGCTCGCCGGGCCGTTCGTCACCCTGGCGCTGGCGGCAGGACTGGCAGCCCTGCTCGCGGGCCTGCACTCCCCGCTGCTGTGGCCCTGGGCCGGAGACATCGAGCAGGCCACGCTCTGGCAGGCGCTGTTCTCCACCAACGTCGCTCTGCTCTTGTTCAATCTCCTGCCCGCGTATCCGATGGACGGCGGCCGGGTCCTGCGATCGATCCTGGCCACCCGGATCGGCATGGTGCGCGCAACCCGGGTCGCGGCGAGCGTGGGTCAGGTCCTGGCAATGGCGGCGGGGGTGTTCGGGCTGGCGAAGGGCGAGCCCATCCTGATTCTCATCGCCCTCTTCGTCTTCTTCGGCGCCGCCCAGGAGGCATCCATGGTGGAGGCCAAGGCCCTGGGCCGGGGGATCATCGTAGACCAGATGATGATCACCCGCTACACCACCTTGCCGGTCTATGCCACGCTCCGGCAGGCGGTGGATCTGCTGCTGGACAGCGAACAGCGGGAATTTCCGGTGGTAGACAACACGGGTGCGGTGGAAGGCATCCTAACGCGGGATCATCTGATCCGCGCGCTCGCCGACCGGGGGCCCGACTCTCCAGTCAGTGAAGCGATGGCGCGCGATGTGCCGCTGCTGCCGCTTGGCCTCGGATTCGACGAGGCACTCGCCCGGCTCCGCGCGAGCGGCCTCCCCGCTCTGCCGGTGGTTGACCCGAACCGCCACCTAGTGGGCCTGCTGACGTCCGACAACATCGCCGACCTGGTCCTTATCCGGCGGGCGGCGCTCCGGAAACAGCCTCCCGCCACACCGGCCGGGTGAGACAGGTCGGACCGCCTTCCGCCTTGAGGGAGATCTCCCGCCCGCGATAGGTGAGAACCTCGCATCCCGCCCCCTCAAGGCGGCGCCGCGTCACAGGATTCCCTTCCAGCATGAGGCAGCGCCTGGGCCCGAGGGCGAGAACGTTCGCCCCCATAGTCGGGAATTCCGCGTCTGGAACCTCGACCCTGGCGATGCCCCGGGATTGCAGTAGCTGCCAGAAGGGGACTGGCAGCAACGGTGGATAGACGACCGCCAGGTCTTCGTCCAGCATGCTGATGAAGGACATGAGGTGGAGGCAGGCGTCCGGACCGGTGAAGTAGGGCAGCTCCACCGGGACGATCTCGACCTCCGGGCCCAAGGCCTCTCGGAGCTGGTCGATTCCGCGATGGTTGGTGCGAAAGCCGACCCCGACCGCCAGAGTGTGACGATCCAGCCAGAGGCAATCTCCGGCCTCTCCCAGCGCATCACCGCGCAGGCGATAGTGAATCGGGACGCCGCCCTGCTCGAGGCGGCGGCCGATGGCCTCCTCTTCGCCGCGCCGGAGCGGCTTCCCCATCCGCATGAGGATCGCCCCGCGGTCGGTTACGAGGACGGGGTCGTGGACATAGATCGCGTCGGCGAGTCCATCCAGCGGCGCATCGTGGAGCAGCACCTCGGCCCCAGCATCCGACAGCACCGCCACCAGGGCGTCGTGCTCCGCCTGCGCGGCCGCGAGATCGGGCGCCGCCGTGTAATGCCAGATCGCGGGGTCGGCCGACCCAAAGGCAGCATCGGGCCGGCGCACGAGCACCCGACGAAGCGGAGCCACCATGGACTGCGCCCCGTAGCGGGGGGGCATCAATCGTTGCGGTTCGAGGAGGGCACTTCAGGCTGCTCGGCGTCCTCCGCCTCGAGTCGCAGATGCAGCTCGGCGAGGCGTCCCAAGGGCAGCTCCGCCGCGGTGGTTTGGCGCAGACGACGGGGGTCGGGTGGGGGCACTCGGCGGCCACGGCGCCAGTGCCAGATCGCCAGGATGGGACCGTAGAAGAGACCGTCGGCGACGAGCTTGCCGACCAGCACGCCGGGGACCCGGCCGAGTGTGGCGAGGCCGAGGCCGAGGCAGATCGGCCGCACGAGCAGGTCGACCGCGTCTGCCGCGCCGAACTCGCGCGCCAGATTGCGGAGGACGTCGGTGGCGGCCCGCCGATCGAAGACCCTTCCGGCCGACTGCTGCTGACGAGCCTCGTAGCGGAGATCCCGCGCGGCGAGGCTCAGGTAGAACCACGCCACTTCGGCGAGGGTGCCGGAGATCGCGGCAACGGGAATGCGGCTGCCCAGACCCAGCGCTCCCAGCGATCCGGCAAGCGCGGCGACCGCGCCGCCCACTTCCGACGGGCCGTAGCGCCGCCACCACTCGCGGAGTCTGGCGCCGGACGCGGCTCCGGGCCGAGCGGGCGCCGCCGGGGGTGGGCCGCTGGCAACCTGCAGCTCGACGGTGCCGATCCGGATGACGTCTCCGCTGCCGAGCAGCAGCGGGGCGATCACCCGAGTGCCG
>DASPUE010000085.1:0-2986 GCA_035623055.1 Gemmatimonadales bacterium | reverse complement strand
GAGCGCCCTTCTCTATGACCAGCTGGGGGCAGCGCCTCCGGATCGCTTTCTGGAGGTGGGCTCCGGAAGCCACGCCGAGCAGACCGCGCTCATCCTGACCCGGGCCGAGTCGGCGCTCCGGGAGTGTGCCCCACGGCTGGTCGTCTCGATCGGTGACACCAACTCCACCCTGGGCGTCGCCCTCGCCGCGGCCAAGCTCCGGGTCCCTGTGGTCCATGTGGAGGCCGGCCTTCGAACCGGCGATCGACAGATGGCTGAAGAGCTCAACCGGCGGTGCGTGGATGCCCTGGCCGCGCTCCTCTGCACTCCGTCCGCGTCGGCCACCCTGCGGATGCGGAGCGAGCACCCGGACGCGGTGGTGCGAGAGACCGGAGATGTGGCCCTCGACGTCCTGCTCAAAGTGCAGGGGCGACTCCCCGAGCCCCAGGCGGTCGTGCCCGGTCTGCCCCCCTCGTATCTGTTCGCCACCCTGCACCGGGCCGAGCTGACCGACGATCCCGGCACCCTGGCCGCGGTGCTCCGGGCCCTGGCAGCGACCGGCACGGCCGGGGTGATCGCGCTCCACCCGAGAACCGCCCTGGCCCTCCAGGCGATGGGCATCGTTCACGACCGCATCGGCCTGCTTCGGCTCATTCCCGCGGTCGGCTATCTCGAGACAGTCGCCCTCATCGCCGGGGCTCGGGTCGTGGTAACCGACTCGGGCGGCGTCCAGCGTGAGGCCTACTGGCTGGGAACGCCGTGCGTCACCCTGCGCAGCGAAACCGAGTGGGAGGAAACCGTCGCATGTGAAGCGAACCGGTTGATCTCCCCTGGCGACGCTACCCGTGGCCTTGCGGACGCGATTACCGCCCAAGTTGGACGCTGGAACGGCGAGAGCCGCTGGCCCCGGAACGCCTATGGAAACGGTCAGGCCGCGGAGAAGGTCGCCGCAGCCGTGGCGGAGATGCTGACGTGACTCGGCCGAGGGCCCGATTGGACCGCTGGACGGCCGGCGACGGAGTCCTCACCAACCGGACAACGTGCGCGCGGTAATCGTCTCACACACCTACATCGATCCCGCCACCCGGGGGAAGCTCAAGGCGCTGGCCGGGATGGGCTGCACCCTCGGCGTGGCGGTGCCGGCCCGATGGTCGCCCACGCCGCGGGGACCGCTGCTGACCGCGACCTGGGGCGATGACGCCGGAGTCCGGGTCGTGCCGATCCCGGTCAAGGGCGATCGGGGGGAATCCATCGAATGGAAGGCGCGCGACCTGCGACGGCTATTCAGCGACTTCCGCCCCCAGGTCGTGCAGATCGAGGCTGAGCCGTGGACTCCCGTCGCAGCGACCACCAGCGCTCAGGCCTCGCGGCTCGGCATCCCGGTCACGGTGTTCGGATGGGAAAGTGTGGTCCGCCGGATGACTTTCCGTGAGCAGTGGCGCCGTAATCGCACGTTGGGGCGCGCTCGCGCCGTCATAGGCGGCAACCGCCTCGCCGCGGCGCTCCTGTCCCGGGCGCGACCCGGGGTGCCCGTCGCCGTCATTCCTCAGCTCGGGCTCACTCCGCCATTTGAAAGCCCGCGGCCGGAACACCCCGAACTGACCATCGGGTTCGTCGGGCGCCTGGTGCCCGAGAAGGGTCTCGACTCGCTATTCCGCGCCTGCGTGAAGCTGCTCGGCAGGTGGCGGGTCACTGTGGTGGGAAGCGGCCCAGCCCAGGAGCAGCTCGAGGTGCTCGCCGAGCGGCTGGGCATCGCATCCAGGATCACCTGGCTCGGGGCGCTCCCCCCCGAGGGGGTTCGGGAGCTATGGGCGAGCCTCGATTGCCTGGTGGTCCCCTCGCGCAGCACCCCCAACTGGGTAGAGACCTTCCCTCCCGCCCTGATCGAGGCGATGGGACATGGGGTGCCGGTGATTGCGACTGACTCCGGCGCCCTTCCCGATATCATCGGATCGGCGGGTGTGATCGTGCCCGAGCACGATGTCGGGGCGCTCACCGCCGCCCTGCAGCAGCTCTCGGATACTCCGCGCGAGCTCGCCCGCCTGGGGCGGGAGGCCCGTCACCGCGTGCTGACGGAGTACGTGGATGACGCGGTGGCGCGGAAGACGCTTGAGTTCTGGACCGACGTCCTCGGACGCAAGTCGTGAGACACACTGGTGCCGGTTCGACCACCGTCCCCGAGAGTTGACCCCTCTCCTACCCATCTGCATCTTCCCGCGATGACCTTCCACCGCGCCCGGCAGCGGCTCCGCGCGTACCCACTGGTTCTCGGTCTCCTGCTCGTCACCGGCTTCCCGCTCGTCGCTCAGGTTCCGACCCCGACCCCCACACCGACCGACACAACGGCGGTGCCGGGCCTGCCTCAGCTGCCCGCCGGCCAGGGATTACCCACGCCGGCCCAGGCCCAGTTGCTGCTGCAGACCCGGCCGGATCTGGTCCAGCAACTGCGCGACCGCATCGGAGCATCCGGGCTTACCCTCGAGCAGGTGCATGCGCGGCTGCGGGCCGCGGGATATCCGGAGAACCTGCTCGATCCCTACCTCGCCGGCGCGGATACCACGGTGAAGGTGAAGCCGCGAGCGAATGTCATCGAGGCCGCGCGGGTGCTCGGGCTGATCAGCGGAGAGACGGTGGATACCCTGCTCTCCCTCACCGACTCGGCCCAGCACGTCCTCGATTCGCTCCGGGCCGACTCCCTTGCGGACACTACCAAGACCCTCAAGCTCTTCGGCCTGTCGTTCTTTCGCAGGTCCAGCAATCTCTTTCAGCCCGCGCTCGCCGGGCCGGTGGACCCGAACTACCGATTGGGCCCGGGGGACGCGCTGGTCCTGATCCTGTCAGGCGACGTCGAGTTGTCGCACGAGCTGACGGTCACCCGCGAAGGATTCATCGCCATTCCGCAGGTCGGCCAGCTTAACGTGGCCAATCTCACTCTGGGCCAACTGGAGGACCTGCTCTATTCCAGACTGGGCCGGGTCTACTCCGGGGTGCGGCGCGGCACGGGAGC
>DASPUE010000084.1:0-2695 GCA_035623055.1 Gemmatimonadales bacterium | reverse complement strand
CTCGAGCGTACTCGACCAACGGTCGAAGTCCTCCGTATCCCCCGGACGGCCCCCCTCGGCCGCGGCCTCGCGCAGGCGGCGATCGAAATCGCCGAGCCGTCTGGAGCCTTCCCGCGCTCCGGCGAGGGCATCATCGGTGAGGTCCAGTTTCTGGCGGTAATGCGTCTGAAACATCAGTAGCCGGAGCGTCCCGGCGTCGACACCATCGGCCTTGAGATCCCGCGGGGTGGTGATGTTCCCGAAGCGCTTGGACATCTTGGTCCCGCGCACGTTGAGGAACTCCCCATGCAGCCAGAACCGGGCGAACTCCGGCCGTCCAGTGAAGGCGCAGCTCTGGGCGATCTCGTCCTCGTGGTGGGGAAAGATGAGGTCGACCCCGCCGGCATGGATGTCGAGCACATCGCCCATGCCATGACGCTCGAGCAGCGAGAGCGCCATGGCGGAACATTCAAGATGCCAGCCGGGCCGGCCCCGGCCGAACGGCGCATCCCAGGCCGCCTCGACGGCCTCATCCTCCGGCTTGGCTGCCTTCCAGAGCACGAAGTCCTGGGCGTTCTCCTTGTCGTACTCGTCGGAAGAGACACGCCCGCTGGCGCCGGTCTTGAGCTCGCGGCGATCGAGCTGCGACAGTCGCCCGTAGGCTGGAAACCGGCTGATCGCGAAGTAGACCGAGCCATCGTCCCCGCCGTAGGCGGTGCCGCGTTGCAGCAGGCCCTCGACCAAGGCGATCATCGGCGCGACGTATTCGGTCGCGCGGGGGTACTCGTGCGCCGGCCGGATCCGCAAATAGTCTCGATCCTCGAAGAAGGCCTGCGCGAACGGAGCGGTGAACTCCCGGATCGAGACGTGCCTGGCTCCCGCTTCCTTGATGATGCGGTCGTCCACATCGGTCAGATTCATGATGTGCAACACCCGGAACCCGCTGGCCTCGAGCCAGCGGCGCAACAGGTCTTCGAACAGAAAGGTGCGGAAGTTCCCGATGTGCGCGTAGTTCCAGACGGTGGGGCCGCAGGTGTACATCGACACCTGGCCGGGGACCAGCGGCGTGAACGCCTGCACCTGCCGAGTGAGGGTGTTGTAGAGGCGGAGCGGCATGGGCGTCCTGGCGGCTGCCTCAGCCGTTCGGGTCGGTCGGCGGAGTCACGGAACGGGTGTCGCGCGGCGGCGCGACCCGCGCGTCGAGCTCCCCGGCGAGGAGCCGGCCCGTCTCGGACGACGATTCCATCCGGACCCGCACGGTTCGCTGCGGTACCGGGATGTCGATGCCCTCGCGATCCAGCCGATTCTTGATGCGCCGGCGGAACTCCCTTCCCACGGCCCACTGCTGGCCCGGCTGGGTGCGCAGGAGCGTGCGAATGACGACCGCGCTGTCCTCGAGCGCGTTCACACCCTGGATCTCCGGCTCACCGTCGAACTTCGCCCGCCACTCGGCATCGTGGGCCAGTCGACTCGCCTCGTCGCGGAAGACCGCGATCGCCTGATCCACCGGGGTCTCGTAACCCACACCGACATCCACTACGGCCCGGGACCACTTCCGGGTCATGTTGCTGACGGTCGTGACCTGACCATTCGGCACCATGTGGACCGTCCCGTGGGCGTCCCGCAGCACCACCATCCGGAGGGTCATTCGCTCCACAACTCCGGTCTTTCCAGCCACCTCAATAACATCGCCGATGGCGAACTGCCCTTCCATCAGATAGAAGAAGCCGGCGATGACGTCCTTGACAAGGCTCTGCGCACCGAAAGAAACGGCGAGCCCCAGGATGCCGGCACCCGCCAGGATGGGCCCGATATCGATGAAGGCGTTGAGCGTCAGCAGCATCCCGAGCAGGACCAGAACGACACGGCCGACGCTGCGGAGCAGTTGCGAGATGGTGTGCCCGCGCTGCTCCCGTTCGGTGAGGGTCGTGTCGTCCCCATCGTCCACCGCCTCTTCGATCCGTCGGGCGATGAGGCCCACGACCCGGATGCCGGCGTAGCAGACGACCCACACGACCACCACCTGGATCAGCTTGCGCGTAAGCACGCCGGCATCCACCTGCAGGATGTCGGCGATCCGGCGAATCCAGTCGGGGACCAGGGACCACAGCAGCAGCACGGCGCCTCTCGGAAAGTGGCCAGAAATGGCCGGGGGAGGAACTTAGGACCGGGCGGCGGGGGACTCAACCCGGCCACCCACGGGCTGACCCAAGGGAGCGGCGCAGCGGACTTTCGAAAACGAGACCGCCGGCAGCCTGTGCCGGCGGTCGGATGACAAGCAAGCGGGAGCTATCCGCTCCCTCGGCTCACTTGGATTCGCGCGGGGGCCTCACCACGAATGTGGGGCGGGTCGATCCGCGGATCACCTTGTCTGCCACGCTACCCAGAACCAGGCGCTCGAAGCCGCCGGCGCCATGGCTGGCAATGGCGATCATTCCCGCACCCAGCTTCTCCGCTTGCTCGATGATCGTCGCGGCCACACCGACACCCTGCACCGGATGCGTGGTGACGGTCTTTCCTTCCGAGCAGAGGCGCTGCGCCACCCCTTCGAGGTACCGGGTGGCGGATTCCCGGAGCTGCCGCTCGGCCTCCGGGCCGATCGGGACCGAGACCAACCCGGACGGATCCGCGAGCGGCACGGGAGGCTCGACGACCATCAGCAGCGCGTAATCGGCCCCGAACGGTGTGCCGAGGGCGATCGCAGCGTCGAGCGCCC